>CAZKZT010000226.1:0-6569 GCA_964557265.1 uncultured Hyphomicrobium sp. | reverse complement strand
CCTTGCAGCGCTAGTACCTGAAACTAGTGCGTCTACCAATTCCGCCATCTGGGCAGGCGGGGATCAGTTAAGGGGGCGGGCGCCGGTTGTCAATTGGCTGCTCCCACCCCGCTCGCGAATATCCTGCGTCAGGATGACAAAAAAGCAGGCCTCGGAGCCTCAGGGGCCGCCCCACCATTCGTGCCCGCGGTCAGGCGATGGCGTGCGCGTGGCCATTCGGCTCTTGAGCGCCCGGCGGTCCTTCACGACCCCGATCGGCACACCGAGCCGGGAAATTGTCGCGACGACCCGCCCCTCAAGCAGCCGATCGCACCGCATGTGCGTCGGGGAAATGTAGAAATCCGCGAGATCCCAATCGTCGGTCAAAGTCAGGCGCCGATCGCCGGCCGCTTCCTTCTCGAACGCGATGGGCTCGGAGCAGATCGCGACGTAGTAGTGGCCGGGCTTGATGCGGCGTGGCTCCGTCGTATCGAGATAGCGCCCGAGATCGTCGACGCCTTCGCCGATCATGTTGGCCCAGTAGTCGGTATCGTAACGGCCTGTGGCGCCGGGCAGCCCGCCGACCAGAGCGTTGAAGTAGAGATACTCATAGGGATGAAGCCGCACCAGCGTGTGCACATCGATCGACACCCCGACGCCGAGCGCGAGCACCGCTGCCGCCGACGCCAGACGCTGCCAGGAGGCAAGCGCGCGCAGGATATGGACGCCGGCAACACCGCCGAGCACGGCCAGCGGCGGGATCAGGAACGTGAAATGACGCAAGCCTGAGAACGCAGGCCCTTGGCCTGCGACTTGGCAAGCCAGCGGGAAGAAGGCGGCCAGCGACACGAGCGCAAGGTCACGTCGCTGCTGGGCCTCGAGAGGCCAAGGCGCACGCGATGACGACGGCCACAGCAGGAGAACGAGCGCCAGTCCCACGCACAGCATCAGCGGAATCGGCAGCTTGACGAGAAAATACAGCGGCACATACCAGGCTGGCACGGTCGACATCACGTACTGCTGACCGGCCAGCAGCGTCGGGATCTCGTAGTTGAAGTGCTTGAACTCGACGATCGCGCGCAGCGGATTGAGCGGCGCCAGGGCCGCCCATGGCCACGCGGCAATCATGATCACGTAGGCGAGCGCCGCGACGGGCAAAAACAGCATCAGGTGGCGCGCCAGGAAACGCAGCCCTGCTTTGGCAGGGGCAGCCGGCTGCCCGGCCAGTGCCGCTGGCATGTGCAGCATCAGCATCACGCCGGCATAGGCGACAAGAGTGATCCCGGTCACCCTGATACCCGCGGATGCGCCGAGCAGGATCGCAAACAAGACGAGATCCCGAGTACGCGGCCGTCCCTCGCCGATGATGTTGCGCCCCATCCGCAGCAGGAAATAGAGCGCCCCCATCGTCGTCGCCGCGAAGGGAATGTCCTTCGTGTGATTGAAAATGGTGCCGTAGTAGGAACCACAGCTTGCCAGCAGAACAGCAGCCAGCAGCCCCGCCGCCGGCCCGGCAATAAGGCGCGCGCTCGCCCACACCGCGACGACGCCGCCGATACCGAAAGCGGCGCAGAGAAAATGGCGAATGGCGTAAGGCTCAAACGGCAGCAGGTGCTGCAAGCCGACCGCCATCAAATCGAACAGGCCGCCGTAAAGGTAGAGGTTGCGGAACTGGAAGACCGCCTGATCGATGAAACCGCTGGCGTAGTACTGGAGGATCAACTCGCCGTAGCGCTGCTGAACCTCCTCGTCGTTGGAGATCGCATAGGCACCGGCGGTCGCGACCGCGAGCCCGACAAGCAGAAGCAGAAGAACCCCCGCGACCAGATCGAAACCATCGATCCTCGACGGACGCGACAGCAGTCTACGCACCGGATGCTCTCCTTGCGTGGTGATCGAAGTCGAATTGTGGAACGAGCGATGGGCGGTTGCCGGAAATCGCTCACTGGGAAGGCAGGTCGTGGTCGTGGTCGTGGTCGTGGTCGTGGGATTATCTTGCATCGAAGCGCGGCAACGCAATGACAGAAACGGCGCGATCCTTCAAGGAACAACCAGAAAAATGCTTATGTAACAGTCCGCTATCCGACAACCCTCATGGCGCCGACCGCCAACCCGGAACCAGAAAAAGCAAGGGCGATCCGGCACATGGCCCGGATCGCCCCTGAAAAACGCGGCGTTAAGACAGGCGGCCGACGCGCCTAAACGTGCCCCTCGACCATGACCTCGATGAGCTTGGTGCCAGGCGTTGAGGTCGCCTTGCGGAAGGCCGGCTCGAGGGCCGCGGGGTCGGAAATGCGCTCGGCCTGGAGGCCCATCGAACGGGCGAGACCGACGAAGTCGACCGGCGGATCTATAAAGTCCATGCCGACGAACTGGTCGTTGCCGTGGAACGACTTCAGGCGCTGCTTGATGATCCGGTAGCCGCCGTTGTTGCAGATGACGTAGGTAATCGGCAGCTTGTGGTGTGCGGCAGTCCAGATCGCCTGGATCGAGTACATGGCCGAACCATCACCGACGAAGCAAACCGTGGGGCGGTCCTTCTGCGCCATCGAGATGCCGACCGTGGCCGGCACCGCCCAGCCGATGCCGCCCGACGCGAGGCCGTGGTAGCAATAGCGGTCGCGATAGGGCAGCAGGCTGTTGAGCAGCCGGCCACTCGTGAGCGACTCGTTCACGACCACCGCATCCTTCGGCAGCGCCTCGACCAGACGCAGCGTCATGTAGTCCGGATTGATGGGCTTGCCGGCAACGTGCCCCATGGCGCCCACCGTACCGACGAGCTTCTTGCGCTTCGCCGTCCAGTTGGTCTCCTTGAGTGCGGCGAGCGACTTCTCGGCGCGCTCCTTCAGCGCCGCCCCGCCCTTCCTGGCGAGCACCGGCGTCAACGCGCGGAGAGTCTCGCGCACGTCGGCGCGAACGGCCATCTCGGCGGCGTAGTTCTTCGCGAGATCCCAGTCATTGAGGCCGATCTGGATCATCGCGAGGCCCTCGGGCATCGGATCGACTTCACTCCAAACCGACATGCGGATCGGATCGGCGCCGAGCACGATCATCAGATCATAGGGCGACAGCGCCGCGCGGACATCCGGCTGCTCGCGGTTGAGACCGCCGATGTAGCAGGGGCTTTCGGAGAGAAAATGCGCGCCGTACGCGACGCTCTGCTGCAGCACCGGACAGCCGAACGCCTCGGCGAACGCGGCCGCTTCCGCAAGCGCATCGCTTTTCACGATCTCGTCGCCGACGATGATGACCGGCTTCTGCGACTTCAGGATGCGTGCCGCGAGTGTGTCGAGCATATCGTCGGACGGCCGCACACGGCTCTCGATGCGCGTCGATGACCCGAGATCGATGCCGCCTTCGAGGTTGAGAATATCGCCGGGCAGCGAGATGAACACGGGCCCCGTCGGCGGCGTCATCGCGACCTTGGCAGCGCGGCGCATGATGCGCGGCAGGTCCTCCAGGCGCGTCACCTCGACCGCCCACTTGGTCAGCGGCGCCGCCATCGGGACGAGGTCGTGATACAGCAGCGGCTCGGTGAGGCCATGGCCCAGCTCCTGCTGGCCGGCGGTCAGGATGATCGGCGTGCCGGTGAACTTCGCGTTGTAGAGCGAGCCGAGCGCGTTGCCGAGACCCGGCGCCACGTGGACGTTGGCGGCCGTGAGCTGGCCCGAGGCGCGCGAGAAGCCGTCCGCCATCGCGACAACGAGGCTCTCCTGCATCGCCATCACGTAGTTCAGATCCGGATGCTCCTTGAGCGCGTGCATGATCGGCAGCTCGGTCGTGCCCGGGTTGCCGAACAGGTGCGTGACGCCCTCGTCCTTGAGCACGGCGAGGAAGGCCGAGCGGCCGGTAATCTGATTCTGAGCCATTGGGCGAACGTTTCCCTGTATCGCGGATTTTTGAAGGGGCGGATCGTTGTGTCGGAAATCATGATGCGCTACCAGCGCCGGTGAAACAATCCGAAAGCCATGCGCCCACCGCAGAGGGGCGCGCAGGTGAGGGAAAGATCGCTGCGAAGGGCTCTATCGTGCGACCGACACGACGGCGTTTGATTAAATTGCTGTCCGCAGCCGGCCTGATCGGCGCGGGCGGCGTTGCCATGGGCACCCGCAGCGCCAATGCGTACTACCAGGGGCCCGTCAGCGACCATTTCGACGGCGAGTTCTTCTTCAATCCCGGTGGCCCGCAGCCGAAGGGCGTCCATCGCGTGCTTCAGCTCTACTTCATCGAGAAGTGGGAGGCGTGGCCGAAGAGCTTCGACAGTCCATTTTCAGATACGCCGCCCGCCGAGGTGACGGGGAATGGCGCGCGCATCGCCTTTGTCGGCCACGCAAGCTGGCTGATCCAGACCGGCGGTCTCAACATCCTCGTCGACCCGCACTGGTCGACCCGCGCGAGTCCGTTCCTGAACCTGGGGCCGGCGCGCTGCACGGGCCCCGGGATCCCGTTCGAGGCTCTGCCGCGCATCCATGCGGTCCTCATCACCCACAATCACTATGACCACCTCGACGTGCCGACGCTCGCGCGATTGATCGCACGCGATAAGCCGCGCATCGTGACACCGCTCGGCAACGACACCATCATCCGCAAGGCGATGCCCGAGATCACCTCAGCCGGCATAGACATGACCGCGGTCGACTGGGGTCACCACACGGAGATCGGCAACGGCATTGTCGTCCACACCGAGCCGACGCAGCACTGGTCGGCGCGCGGCGCCCGCGACCGCCGCCACGCGCTATGGGCGAGCTTCGTGATCGACACGCCAGCCGGCAAGATCTACGCGGTCGGCGACAGCGGTTTCGGCGACGGACGCACGTTCCGCGATATCGGCGCACGCCATCCCGGCATCCGCCTCGCGCTGCTGCCGATCGGCGCTTATGAACCGCGCTGGTTCATGAAGAGCCAGCACATGAACCCCGACGACGCTGTGCAGGCGTTCGAGCTGTGCGGCACCGCAGCAGCGCTTGGCCACCATTGGGGCACATTCCAGCTCACCACGGAGGCCCACCAGGCGCCGCCCGCCGCGCTGGCCGCTGCGCTCCAGCAGCGTGGAATCGCCGCGCAACGCTTCCGCGCCGTGCTCCCCGGCGAAGTGACGGAAATATAGCGTCTCGGCCCCGCGCTGCCTGCATCTCGGCACGGCGCCGCCACGTCTCGCGCAATCACGCCGGGTCGGATAACGTGCTCCGAAACGCCGGGAGGAGATCAACGACATGAAAATAAGAGGCGCCGTTCTGTACGAGCAGGGGCTTCCGCGCCCGTATGCGCAAAGCAAGCCGCTCCGGATCGAGACGCTCGACCTCGAAGGGCCGCGCACCGGCGAGGTGCTGGTCAAGGTCAAGGCGGCGGGACTCTGCCACTCTGATCTCTCGACGATCGAAGGCGTGCGCCCGCGGCCACTGCCGATGGTGGTGGGTCATGAAGGCGCGGGCGTGATCGCCGAGGTCGGCGCCGGCGTCACCGATTTGAAGGAAGGCGACAGCGTCGTTTTCATCTTCGCGCCAAGCTGCGGGCATTGCCGCCAGTGCGTGTCGCAGCGGCCGAACCTCTGCACCACCTTCAACGCGGCGCGCCAGAAGGGCGATCTCGCGACCGGCGGGCGGCGCCTGAGCCTCAACGGCCAGTCGATCGCGCACAACTCGGGCCTCTCGTGCTTCGCGGAGTATGCCGTCGTACCGCGCAACTCGGTGCAGAAGATCCCGTCGGACGTGCCGATGCATGACGCGGCGCTGTTCGGATGCGCAGTCGTCACCGGCGTCGGCGCGGCGGTCAATACGGCCGATGTGAAGGCGGGTGAAGTGGTGGCTGTGGTCGGCCTTGGCGGCGTTGGCCTGTCGTGCCTGCTCGGCGCGATCGTGGCCGGTGCCGGGCGCATCATCGCGGTCGACGTCTCGGACGAGAAGCTCGCGCTCGCCCGCCAGCTCGGTGCGACCGAAACCTACAATGCCCGCGACGCCGATTGCGCCGAGAAGATCGTCGCGGCGACCGATGGCGGCGTGGATACCGCCTTCGAGATGGCGGGCACCATCAAGGCGATGGAGCTGTCCTACAAGATCACCGTGCGCGGTGGGCAAACCGTCTCGGCCGGCCTTTCGCCGGCGGCGGCGCAGCTCTCGCTCAGCCACTACCAGATGGTGCAGGACGGTCGCACGGTAAAAGGCAGCTATATGGGCGGCTGCGTCATCGCGCGCGATGTGCCCCGCTACATCAACCTCTACAAGGACCGCAAGTTGCCCGTCGATCGCCTGCGCAGCGCGCTGATCAGCCTCGACGAGGTCAACGAGGGCTTCGACCGCCTGGCTGATGCCGCGGTGGTCCGGCAGATGATCGTGTTCGACTGAGACTTCGCATGACCCCGCGCATCAGAAAGCTGGTCGGAACCGTGTTGCTGCTGATCGTGCTCGCGATCTATTCGCTGGCGGTCATGCTCGTGGCGTCGGTGCTCGTGACCAACGGGAACAAGGTCATCGAGATGACCTTCTACGCGATCGCGGGGCTCGCGTGGGTGCTGCCGGCCGGCTATCTCATCAAGTGGATGTACGCGAGCCCGCGCAACGCCCGCTGATGGCGGCGTAGTGGTGACGCGCTCT
>CAZKZT010000225.1:0-6600 GCA_964557265.1 uncultured Hyphomicrobium sp. | reverse complement strand
GAAGCCGAGCCGCTCGCCCGCCTCGACCGCCGGCCGCGACAGGACGATCCGTTCGACGAGGCCACGCTCGAGGTAAGAAGCTGCTTGTGCAACAGCGAGATAGGTCTTGCCGGTACCGGCCGGGCCGACGCCGAACACGAGATCCAGGCGTTCGAGTGCCCGGATGTACTCGCTCTGGGTCGGCGTGCGCGCGGTCACGATGCGCTTGCGGGTGCGGATCTGGGCTGTGCCCTCGGCCGCGCTCGGCGGCCCGGAGCGGGCGTGCCGGATCAGGCCGTCGATGTCGCCCGGCGTGACAGATTCGCCTTTGCGAACACGGTCATAGATCTGGTTGAGCACAGTGCGCGCAATCTCGCAGGCCGGCTGCGGGCCGGTCAGCGTGACGACGTTGCCTTGGGCGTGGGCTTCGATGCCGAGCCTGCTCTCGATCAGGGCGAGGTGTGAATCGTACTCGCCGAGCAGGTGTGCGAGCAGCCGGTTGTCGTCAAACGGGACGACGATGCGGTGCTTACCCGCGGACTTATCGGGTTTGGCCGGCCGTTGGGCCGCCGACCCGCGCGCAGCTGTCAAATCAGGCTCTCCTCGCCGGTTTCGACTGGTTCAGAGGCTCCTGCAACCCGTCAACGTGGAGACTCTGACCCCAGGCAGCATATCACGCCGCCTGGATGACACCAGAAAGACTATTGGGGCCCGCATCGGCGATTTCAACGGGAATGATGCGCCCGACGAGGTTCGGAGCAGCCTCGGCGTGCACGGACTGGAGGTATGGGGAGCGACCGATCAACTGGCCGTTGCGGCGGCCGTGGCGCTCGAACAGCACCGGCATCACGCGGCCGACGCACTGGGCATTGAACGTCGACTGCTGCGCGTCGAGCAGGGCCTTCAGGCGGGCGAGGCGTTCGATCTTGACCGGCTCGGAGACCTGCTCCGCGATGTTGGCGGCTGGCGTGCCCGGCCGCGAGCTGTACTTGAACGAATAGGCCTGAGCGAAGCCGACGGTGCGCACGATCTCGAGCGTCGCCTCGAAGTCCTCGTCGGTTTCGCCCGGGAAGCCGACGATGATGTCGGTCGACAGTGCAATGTCGGGGCGCGCGGCACGGACGCGGCCGACGAGATCGACATAATGCGCGGCGGTATGCTTGCGGTTCATCGCCGCCAGAATGCGGTCCGATCCGGCCTGAAACGGCAGGTGCAGATACGGCATCAGTTTCTGGATTTCGCGATGGGTCGCGATCAATTCGTCGCTCATGTCACGCGGATGGCTGGTCGTGTAGCGCAGCCGCTCGAGCCCATCGATCTCGGCCAGATGGCGGAGCAGATCAGCCAGCGACGCCGTGCGTCCATCGCCGCTTTCGCCGTGATAGGCGTTCACGTTCTGGCCGAGCAGCGTGATTTCCCGGACGCCCGAGGCGACGAGGCGGCGCGCTTCGTCGGCGATGGCTGCGACGCTGCGCGAGTATTCCGCGCCGCGTGTGTAGGGCACCACGCAGAACGTGCAAAACTTGTCACATCCTTCCTGGATCGTGAGGAAGGCACTGGCCGAGCGGGCCGGCGCAGGCGCGGCGGGCACGGCGCTGGAGGTGGTACGCGCCGGTAGATGGCGGAACTTGTCGTCCTCCGGGAACTCGGTCTCGACGATATGCCGGGCGCCGGCCAGTTTGCGGGCAATGAGGTCGGGGAGGCGATGGTAGCTCTGCGGCCCGACGACGAGGTCGACGGTCGGCGCACGGCGGACGATCTCGTCGCCTTCGGCCTGGGCCACGCAACCCGCGACGGCGACGATGGTCTGCTTGTCAGAGTCGGCGCGGGCGTCCTTGATGTCGCGGATGCGGCCGAGCTCGGAATAGACCTTCTCGGCGGCTTTCTCGCGAATATGGCAGGTGTTGAGGATGATGAGGTCGGCGTCGTCGGGGGTGGCCGTGGGGCCATAGCCGCCTGCCGCCAGCGCCTCGCCCATGCGCTCGCTGTCGTAGACGTTCATCTGACAGCCGTACGTCTTGATGAACACTTTCCTGGTCGGCGACATGCGTACGTCAACTCCAGCCCGTCGGGTGCGTCCTGGTTCATCACGCGCGGGCTTCCTCGATCCGGGACAGATCCAGGACAAGGTCGGCCGCGCGCGCACCGGGACAGCGCCATATTGCTGTTAGCGGGTTTCAGATCCCTTATTGCAGCGTAGCGCGCTTGGTGCAATGCAGCAATCGGGCCAGCGGTTGCAGGTGGCATCAGCAATTCTACCGTGCTGGAACGGCCGCCCCGGCGGCGCGCTGGGCGGCGGGCTGCCGGGCGTGGTACCCATATTTCGCCAGATTCAGCCGTGATAGGCTGGGCAGCGGGCCGAGGGTCGCAAGGTTCGGCCCGGTCATCCGACAACGCTATTGAGATGGAGCAGTGGGTGGGGCGCACTGAGACGGGCTGCCAGCTGATGGTGGTCGTCGAGACCGCAGCCGCCGCAAGCGAGCGGCTGGCGGCGGCTCTGGCGGCGGCGGACATCGCGTCGGTGGTGGTGGGCGTGCCGGAGGGCGGCAGCGCGTCGGCTGCTGATGTGCAGGCGCTGCTCAAGCAGGCGCAGGCGGCGGGTGCGGCCGCGCTGGTGCGCGAGGATGCGCGGCTGGCGCGCACCTTGAAGGCCGACGGCGTTCACCTTTCGACGGTCAGCGGCAGCAAGGGCTATGCAGAAGCACGCGAGATCGTCGGCGGCGGCTTGATCGTCGGCGTCGATGCTGGCCGTTCGCGGCATGAGGCGATGGTCGCTGGCGAGGGTGGCGCCGACTATGTCGCGTTCGGGATTCCCGATCACGTCGGCGATCGCGACAAGGCGCATATGCGCCGCTGCGAGCTGGTCGCCTGGTGGGCGGAGGTATTCGAGGTGCCCGTCGTGGCCTTCGATGTGAAGGATTCGGTCGAGGCGGGCGCACTGGCGGCGGCGGGGGCTGATTTCGTTGCGCTGACATTGCCGTCCAATGAGCCGCCTGCGGCCTCGGGCGAACTGCTGCGCGCGGCGTCTGCGGCGATCGCCGACGAGGTCGTCTCGTGAGGCGCTTGCGGCGAATGGCGCTGGTCGCGCTGGGCATCTGCATTGGTGCCACGGGTGGCGCCCTTGCTCAGACGTCGAGCTGGAGCAGCAAAGTCACGCCGGAGCCGATCGAGAAGAAGGCGCCGGCTCGGAAGGCCGCGCCAAAGGGCAAGGCGGCCGCAAAAGAGGCGCCCGCAACCGCGGTGCGCCCCGCCCCTGCCGCCGGTCCTGTCAGTCTGGCCGTTGGTTTACCGCGCAACGTCAAGACGACGTTGACACCGGCAGCGCCCGCCAAGCCGAAGCCAATGGTCGACGCGGTGCCGCCGTCGACGAAGGAAGACGACGATCCTGCTTTCACGGCCTTCGATCTCGGCCGGTATCTGACCGCGTTGAAGCTGGCGGAGGCGGCGGCGGCAAAAGGCGAGCCGCAGGCGCACACGCTGATCGGGCGTATCCATGCCGAAGGCTTGGGCGTACCACAGGATCAGGTGGTGGCGGCGCAATGGTACGCCAAGGCAGCCGAACTCGGTGATCTCGACGGCGCGCTCATGGTCGGCACGATGCTGGTCCAGGGAAATGGCGTCGCCAAGGATACGACGCTCGGCGCGCGCTACCTCGAGATGGCGGCAAAGCGCGGCAATCCACTCGCGACCTACAATCTGGCGCTGCTGTTCCTCAGCGGCGACGGCAAGCCGGAGAACCCGATCCGCGCCTTCCAGCTGATGGAGTACTCCGCCGAGCAGGGACTTCCCGCCGCGCAATACGATCTCGGCACGTTGTACGCGACCGGTACGGGGACGACCGCCAACATCTTCGAGGCGGCGCGCTGGATCGGCCGCGCTGCGCTTGCGGGCCATACCGATGCGCAGGTCGAGTATGGCATCCTGCTGTTCAAGGGGCATGGGCTTGCGGCGGATGAATTGCGCGGCGCGTGGTACTTCAAGACCGCTGCCGAGAAGGGCAATCCGGTGGCGCAAAACCGCTGGGCGCGCTGCCTCGCGCATGGCGCTGGAGTTGAAATGAACCTCGTCGAGGCTGTGAAGTGGCATCTGATCGCCAAGCAGGGCGGCATCGAGGATCCGTCGCTTGATGAGATCGCAGCCAAGCTGTCGCGCAAGGACCGCCTCGCTGCCGAACAGGCGGCGTTTACGTGGCAGGAGCAGGCACTGCTGAACTGAGGTGCCGCTTGTTGTAGACTGCCGCCGCCGATCCGATGGAGCAGGGCGATGAGCGAATCCAAACCGCAGCGCATTCAGCTTCGCCGCGCCAAGGGCTGGAAGATGCCTGCCAACACGGTGAAGATCGACCGCACGACGAAATGGGGGAACCCCTTTCTCATCACGCCGACGATGACGCGCGAGCAGAGCATCACCCACTATGAGCAGATGATCGCCGGCAAGCCGGTTGCGGCGCCCGGCATATCGGTGGCGACGCAGGATGAATTGCGCGCGGTGATCCTTGCTGAGGTGGGTGAACTCGAGGGCAGGAATCTCGGCTGCTGGTGCAGTCTCGATGGGCCTTGCCACGGCGACGCGCTGCTGAAACTCGCCAATCCGCCGGCGAAAAAGCGGGGCTGAGGCGGGCGGCGTTTCATCGCGTGCCCTTGCCACCGCGCCTTCCAGGCGCTAGGGGTGCGCATTCCCAGCCGGTCGAAATCCTAGAGGCGCACCAGGGTGACCTCGCCCCGGCATTGGTTTGCGAACGAGGCCCCATGGCTGTTTCAGCTCTGATGAATGTGATGATCGGGGCGGCCCGCAAGGCCGGGCGCAGCCTCTCTCGCGATTTCGGCGAGGTGTCGCAGCTTCAGGTCTCGGTCAAAGGCCCGGCGAACTTCGTCTCCGCCGCGGATCAGCGCGCCGAGGAGATCGTCTACCGGGAGCTTGCGAAGGCGCGCCAGGGCTACGGCTTCCTGATGGAGGAAAGCGGCGAGATCCCCGGCGACGACAAGACTCATCGCTGGATCGTCGATCCGCTCGACGGCACGACCAATTTCCTCCACTCGATCCCGCTGTTCTCGATTTCGATCGCGCTCGAGCGGGACGGCGAACTGGTCGCGGGCCTGATCTACAACCCGGCGACCGATGAACTCTACACGGCCGAGAAGGGCAAGGGCGCTTTCCTCAATGACAAGCGCCTGCGAGTCGCGGCCCGCAAGACGCTGCAAGACAGTGTCATCGCGACGGGCATTCCCTATCGAGGGCGTCCAGGCCACGAGCGCTTCTTTGCCGAGGCGGCACCGCTGATGCGCGACGTCGCAGGAATACGGCGCACCGGCGCAGCCTCGATCGATCTTGCATGGACCGCGGCGGGCCGCTTCGATGGCTATTGGGAGTACAATCTCCAGCCGTGGGACATGGCGGCCGGGATCGTCATTCTGCGCGAGGCGGGTGGCTTCGCGACCGATGCGCAGGGCGGCGAGGATATGCTGGGCCGAGGCAGCATCGTCGCCGGCAATCTTCAGATCCAGAAGCTGCTGCTCGCGGCGCTCAAGCGCAGCGGTTGAGCCCGGTCCGTGTCACCGCAGGCGCTTGCGGGATGAGCTGCGATACCGACAAATGTGCCTTCAGCCACAGTCCATGGTTGTTTTGCCACGATCATCGGATAGTGTTCGCTGTCAGTCCGAGGGACGAGCTGTGGCCGATGTGCGCGGCTCCGCTGTCATAGGGTGGCGATCGAGCGCGTGCCATTGGGTGCGCGGCGGG
Source organism: uncultured Hyphomicrobium sp. (assembly GCA_964557265.1). GTDB lineage: Bacteria > Pseudomonadota > Alphaproteobacteria > Rhizobiales > Hyphomicrobiaceae. Next base: position 882 of record CAZKZT010000225.1, on the reverse strand, counting down.
CGGCCTGGCAGGATTCGGTGAGACGCGGCGCCGGATCGCGTAGGGCGGGTGTGAGGCGGAGTTGATCTATGGCGAAAGCGCGGCCGACTGAGCTGACGTCCAGGCGGCTCCATCGCACACTCAACACGCCAGGGCCTTTCCTGCGCGGGATGCTGGTCTTCCTGATGGTCGTCGGGCTCTGCGGGGCTGTGCTCTTTCAGCAGATCGAGCAGGCGTTCTGGGCCAATCCCGTCCTCAACGGTCTCATTCTCGGCGTGCTGGCAATCGGCATTCTGCGCGCCTTCGGGCAGGTGATCCGGCTGTATCCCGAGATCCGCTGGGTCAATGCCTTCCGCATTGCCGATCCGGGCCTCGCCATCGAGCACAAGCCGGTGCTGCTGGCGCCGATGGCGACGATGCTGCGCGACCGCACGGGGCAGCTTTCGCTGTCCACGTCGTCGATGCGCTCGATCATGGATTCGATCGGGGGCCGTCTCGACGAAGCCCGCGACACTGGCCGCTACCTCGTCGGTCTTCTCGTGTTTCTGGGCCTGCTCGGCACTTTCTGGGGCCTGCTCGATACGATCAATTCCGTTGGACGCACGATCAACGCGCTCGATACCAAGGGCAGCGACAGCGTCCTCATGTTCGAGGAGTTGAAGTCCGGCCTCTCGGGACCGTTGCGCGGCATGGGCACGGCGTTCTCGTCATCGCTGATGGGTCTTGGCGGTTCGCTGGTGCTCGGCTTCCTCGATCTCCAGACCAGCCACGCGCACAACCGTTTCTACAACGAACTCGAGGAATGGCTCTCCGGCATCACCGAACTGACGCCGGGTAACGAGGGCGCAGGCGAGGTCAGCCAGCAGCTCTACGGCATCATGTACGAGGTCCAGCGGACAATGG
>CAZKZT010000224.1:0-6615 GCA_964557265.1 uncultured Hyphomicrobium sp. | reverse complement strand
GCGCGCGATCGACGTCCAGATCAATCGCCTGCGGCGCAAGATCGAGACCGATCCGTCGAACCCGGTCTATCTCCAGACGGTGCGCGGCAAAGGGTACATCCTGTACATCGACTGAGCGCGCGCGCCAGTTCGAAGGCGAGTACAGGCGCGACGACGCGGGGAGACGATCCGATGGTAGCGGCGCGGGACGAAGGAGGCGAGCTGGAGCTTGCCCCCGCACGCCCCAAATGGTGGCGCCGCGTCGGGCCGTTTGGCTGGCGCGCGGTGATGTCACGCCTCGCGGGGTTCTTCGCCGAACTCGCCCCCAAGGGCCTCTATGCCCGCACACTCATCATCATCATCACGCCGATCGTGCTGCTCGAAAGCGTGGTCGCCTTCACATTCATGGAGCGTCACTGGCAGGCCGTGACGCGGCGCCTTTCGGAGGCGACGGCCCGCGATATCTCGGCCCTGATCGAGGTCTATTCGAGCTTCTCCATCACCGATGACCCCGAGAAGCTCGTCGCCATGGCCCGCGACAAGGTCGGCATCTCGATGCAGATCCTCCCGCCCGACGATTTGCCGAAAGCCCAGCCGAAGCCGTTCTTCGCGCTGCTCGACCGGACACTCTCGGACGAAATCCGCCGCCACGTCTCGCTGCCGTTCTGGATCGACACGGTCGGCCAGTCGCGCCACGTCGAGGTGCGGGTGAAGCACCCCAAAGCCGTGCTGCGCTTCATCGCCACGCGCAACCAGACCTACGCCTCGAACTCGCACATCTTCCTGCTGTGGATGGTCGGCACGTCGGTCGTCCTGCTGACAGTCGCGATCCTGTTCATGCGCAACCAGATCCGCCCGATCCTGCGGCTCGCCGAGGCGGCGGACGCCTTCGGCAAGGGCCGCACCGTCGGCGATGATTTCCGCCCTCGCGGCGCGCGCGAGGTACGACAGGCGTCACAGGCCTTCGTCGAGATGCGCGAGCGCATCATCCAGCATGTCGACCAGCGCACGACCATGCTCGCCGGCGTCAGCCACGATCTCAGAACCGTACTTACCCGCTTCAAGTTGCAACTCGCCTTCCTCGGCGAAGGGCCCGAGATCAAGGCGCTGCGGGCCGATGTCAACGAGATGCAGCACATGCTGGAGGATTACCTCGCCTTCGCCAAGGGCGACGGTGGCGAGCAGGCCTCCCCGACCAACGTGCGACAGCTGCTCGAAGAGGTGTATGTCGATGCGCAGCACCTCGGCGTGCCGATCGATCTGCGCCTGCGCACCCGCCCGCCGGATCTGTCACTCGAACTCAAGCGCAACGCCTTCAAGCGCGCGGTGACCAACCTCGTCTCCAACGCGGCGCGCTTCGGCAACCACATCGTCATCCGCGCCGCCACCGAACCGCAGTGGCTACGCATCGAAGTCGACGACGACGGCCCCGGCATTCCATCCATCGAACGCGAGAACGTCTTCAAGCCGTTCTACCGCCTCGACCATGCGCGCAACGAAGGCGCCGGCAACTCGGGCCTCGGCCTCGCCATCGCGCGTGACATCGCGCGGAGTCACGGTGGCGACGTCGCCCTGGACACGAGCACCATGGGCGGACTGCGGGCCATTATCCGGGTGCCGCTATAGACGCACGCGCGGATGACGCGACGCAGCATCGCGACCGCATATGTGACGCTACGGTGTCCGCCCGATTAATGCCTGTAAATAATAGAGAATTCGTCCATTAACACTCGATCGCGCCGTCTTCGGATGGTATTCTTCCGCTGTGGGTCGAAACTGGATTCCCCACGGCAAATCGGAGGAACTCGGAATGCGGAAACTGATGATGGCGTGCTTGTTCGCGCTCCTGCCTGTCATGGGTATTGCCACTGCTGGGCCGGCCTCGGCGGCCGCCCCCGCCGCGATGACGCTTCTCGATCGGATCGCGTCGGAGCACTCGAATGTCGATCAGGTGCGCTATCACCGCCGCTATCGCTGCTATCGGGTCTGCACGGTGCGCAACTATCGCGGCCGCTGCATCCGCTCGGTTCAGCGTTGCACACGCCCGGTGCGCCGCCACTATCGCCGCTGGTAACAGCCTCGAAGGCCGGGCCACGCGCCCGGCCTTCGTCCTTCGACGATCCGCCCTTCAGAACATCCGGCCGCCATTCGGCACCGGCCGCTCAGGCGAGAGCAGGACCACCTCGCCCGACTCGTCGGGAAAGCCGAGGGTCAGGACTTCCGACATCAGCGGTCCTATTTGACGGGGCGGAAAATTCACAACCGCCGCAACCTGCCGTCCGAGCAATGTCTCGGGCACATAGTGTTTCGTAATCTGCGCGGAACTCTTCTTCACGCCGATCTCCGGCCCAAAGTCGATCCGCAGACGCAAAGCTGGCTTGCGCGCCTCAGGAAATGGCTCGGCAGCGACGATCGTGCCGACTCGAATGTCGACTTTCATGAAGTCCGCGAAGTCAATTTTACCCGACCCTGGCGCATTGCCCCCCGCCATAGCTGCAACTCTCCTCATCTTGATGCCTGACCGCTTGCCGCTCATATACTTGGCGGCTGCGGCCGTCACGCTGATCCTGCGCGATGTGCGCCGTGACCCGCTTTGCTCAGGGTGCCCATGGAGACGATTGACGATGTGCGCCGCCAGATCGGCACGAAGGTAAAAGCCGCCCGCCAGGCGGCTGGCCTCAGCCGACGGATTCTCGCCGGACACGCCGGCGTCTCGGAGCGCTATCTCAACCAGCTCGAAGCGGGCACCGCCAATCCATCGATCGTGGTCCTCGGGAAAGTGTGCGCCGCCCTCGAACTCGATCTCACGTATCTCGTGGCGCCGTTGTCGGCAGCGAGCGCGCCCCATAGACGCCATCCGTCGGACAGGCCCGCGGGGCGCGCGGAGGCCCTCTTCGCAAAACTGACGCCTCTTCAGCAGAACGAAGCCTATCGGATCCTCGTCGATCGCTTCGCTGCGCCGCCGTCACGCCGTGGCATTGCGCTGCTTGGTCTGCGTGGCGCCGGGAAGTCGACGCTCGGGCAGGCGCTCGCCAGCCGCCTCGGGGTGTCGTTCGTCAGCCTGACACGGCAGATCGAGGAAAAGGCAGGGATGTCGGTGAGCGAGATCTTCAACCTCGGCGGCCTCGAGGCCTACCGTGCGCTCGAGCTCGAGGCCGTGGCCGCTGTACGCGCCCGCGAGGACGCGATCGTGCTCGAGACCGGCGGCGGCATCGTCACCAACCGCGCCGCTATTGCCGCGATCCAGCAGAACTTCTGGACCGTATGGCTGCGCGCGTCGCCGCGCGAGCACCTGACTAGGGTCCTGCGCCAGGGCGAGCTCCGCCCCACACAAAACAACCCCAAGGCGCTCAACAACATCGAAACGCTGCTGCGTCTGAGAGAGCGCGCCTATGCGCGCGCCGACCGCACCATCGATACCTCCGGGCGGCGCGAAACGGAATGCCTCGATGCGCTGGAGCAGGCTGCGCGCACCCTGATGACGGACAAGCCGTCCGCCGCCCGACAGCTCGCCTGACGCATCCCGCGTCGGCCGAGGCGCACGTCAGCCCTTGGTGGAATCGGCGCGGCCGCGCGAGCGCGTCCATCTCGACCCGTCAGGCTCCAGGCGCCGTCACGCGCTCGCCTTCGCCTCGCTGAGCGCGCGGTTGAATTCGGCGCCCAGAATCACGACCATCGCCGTCACCTGGAAGAAGATGAGCGCGGTGAAAAGCTGCGTCAGTCCGGCGTAGAACCGCGAGTAGTCGCTGATGCCGAGCCAGCGGGAGTAAAGCTGCGCGAGCACGATCCACAGCACCACACTCAGCAGCACCCCCGGCCACACATCCCAGAAGCTCCGCTTCCCCGCCGTCAGGAACAGGTGATAGGCGAGGAGCTGCGCCGACGTGACCGCCGTGACGACCAGATAGCGCATCGCCACCGAGAAGCCGTCCTGCGCCAGCAGCCAGTGCACCGCATCGGAATCGATACTCTGCGCCACGACCGGGCCGACGACGACGCCCCACGCCAGCGCCAGCATGCCCGCCGCCGTCATCAGCACCAGAAACGCGCTCTGCAGCACGCAGAAGAAGTACGAGCGTCCCTCCTTCACCCGGTAGGCGACATTGAGTGCCGCCCGGAGCGTCTCGACCGCGCTGGTCGCAAAGAACAACGCAATCGCCGCGCCGACCGTCAGCAGGCCGAACTGGCTGCGCCCCATGACACGCTCGATCTCGGGCGCCAGCGCCAACGCCACCGGCTCGGGCACCAGCAGAAAGAGCTGAGCGACCGCGTAGGCCGCGAGCTCGCGGCCACCGATCGTCGCCGCCAGTGCACTGAGAAAAATGCAGAAGGGAAACAGCGACAGCAGGAACGTGAAGGCCACCGCGCCGGACATGGAAAATCCGGCGTTCTCGAACAGCGTCCACATGGCGCGCCGGAGGATGTTCAGCTGTCGACCCATGATCTCGCTATCTGCACCAGATTCGGCGGGATTGTGGTCGGCCGAAGCAAATGCCGGGTGAACCCGCAGTGGAGAAATGCGCTAATCCGCCTTTCCGGCGGCATGTAGCACCTCGAGCCGTGCGCGCTCGGCATCCCGGGCTGCCTCATATGCAGGGCCGGTCCACGCGCGATGGTCGCCCTTGGCATAGGCCAGCGCGTTGCGGTGGTAGAGCCACGCATTGAGCCGGTTGGCGACGAAAACGTCGGCCGTGCGCACCACTTTGGCCGGCGTCCCCATGACGATCGAGTTCGGCGGGATGACCTGCCCCTCGCGCACGAAGGTGTGGCCGGCCACGATCGAGTTGGCGCCGATCACCGCCCCATCCATGATCGTCGCGCCGATGCCGATCAGGCAGTTCTCGCCGATCGCGCAGCCATGGAGCACCACGCGATGCGTGATGGAGGCGTAGTCCCCGATCGACGTCGCCGTGTCGTAGCCGATGTGGACCATCACGTGGTCCTGCAGATTGACGAAACGGCCGACTTTTACCGACAGCGACTCCGCGCGGATCACCGCACCGGGCCAAAGGCTCGCACCTTCGCCGATTTCGACGTCGCCATATACAGCCGCGCTCGGGTCGATCCACGCGGCGGCCGGAAACCGCTCCCTGAGCGCGTTCGCCATCGACGGCTACCCTTTGTGCTTCGCCTTGCCATGGTCATGGCCGTGATCGTGGCCATGGTGGTGATGATCGTGTCCGTGATCATGGCTGTGATCGTGGCCGCAACCGCAAGCATCACCATGCGCGTGATCATGATCGTGATGATGGTGGTCGTGATCGTGGTCATGGTTATGACCGGGCATCACCAGCGTACCGGCGAGGCGGCGCTCGATCGCGGCGGCCTGCTCGCGCGGGCCGTCCGCATCCTCGATCGCCAGTGCCATCAACTCGGCGGCGATCACCATCTCGTCAGGATGGCCGAAATAGTGGCGGCGCAGACGCCCGGCGCGATCGAACACGAGCAGCGACGGCGTACCCTGCATCTGGTAGGTCGCGAAGGTCTGCGGCGGGTTCGTGCCGTTCGGCTTGTCGATGCCGATCGGGAACGGCCATTTGTATTCCTTCTGGAACACCTCGAGCGCCTTCTCGGTCATCACTTCGTGGTTCTCGAACACGCTGTGGAGCGCGATCACCGCGACCTGATCCGGGTTGAAGCGCTGGCTGAGCTTGCGCAGCAGCGGCAGTCCCTTGTCGACGCAGCCCGGACACAGCATCTGGAACGCCATGAGCGCCACGACCCTGCCCTTGAGCGCCTTCAGTGTTACCGGCGCCTCGGTATTGAGCCAGCGGGTGACGGCAAGCTCTGGCGGGGTCTCTGGATTGAACATGGTACGGTCTCCGGCCTGTGGACCGGGCTCCATACCACGGAGCGGCCGACTTGACACGCGCCGCCTTAACCCCGACCAGTCACGCCGAACTGAAGAAGGAACCCCCGCCATGTCGAAGGACGCCGACCGCGCCCGCCTGATCGAAATCATCAAGGTCCGCTCCTTCACGAAGGGCGGTGAAATCAAGCTCGCCTCGGGGCGCAGCTCGAATTTCTATTTCAACATGAAGCCGACGATGCTCGATCCCGAGGGCGCACAGCTGATCGGCAGCCTGATCTGCGAAGCTCTGGCGGGCCGCGACGTCGATATGGTCGGCGGGCTGGAAATGGGCGCCGTGCCCATCGCCACCGCGGTCGCCGTGGCGAGCCAGATCAAGGGCTGGCCGCTCCCTGCGTTCTTCGTGCGCAAGCAGGCGAAGGAGCACGGCACGCAGAGCCTCGTCGAAGGTCTGCCCAGGGGCCAGACGCTGGCCGGGCGCCGCGTCGTCATCGTCGAGGATGTGACCACCACCGGCGGCTCGGCAATGAAAGCGATCGCCGCCGTGCAGGCTGACGGCGCGATCGTCGACCGCGTGATCACCGTCGTCGATCGCCTGGAAGGCGCCGCCGACACATTCAAGACCGCCGGCATCACCTTCGAGGCCGTGCTGACGGCGAAGGATTTTGAGTAGCTATACTTGCCGCGGTAGCCGAAGGCTCCGCCTACCGGCGCCGCGGAACTGCCTCGCCATTTTAGTGGCGCCGGTCGGCAACGCCTTCGGCTACTGCCGCCGGCGCGGCCATCTACACGGCCGCATCCGCCAATGCGCTCTTCGAGCGCTCTGA
>CAZKZT010000223.1:0-6622 GCA_964557265.1 uncultured Hyphomicrobium sp. | reverse complement strand
TTCTCCTCGGGCATTCGGTGCGATGTTCAGAGGCCGGCGCCGTTGCGATAGGCACAAAGCAGATCAGCGAGACGCAGAGACCATGACTTCCGATGTTGTACGCCTTCATGTGAACGCCCGCGCCGCGCCGCGTGACGAGCCTTACGCGCGTACGCACGACGCGATCCTCGCGACGGCAGATTTCGATGCGGCGAACGCCGTGGTCCGCAGCTGGCCGGGCTACCAGCCGACGCCGCTCCATACGCTGCCCGCGCGCGCCAAGTCGCTCGGCGTGGACGCGCTCTACTACAAGGACGAGTCGCACCGCTTCGGGCTCGGCAGTTTCAAACCGAGCGGCGGGGCCTATGCCGTCGCGCTGGTGCTGCTGCGCGAGCTGAAGGATCGCGGCGTCGTCGCGGAACCGACGATCCAGGCACTCCTCGCGGGCGATTATCGCGATGCCGTCGCCGAAATCACGATCACGTCGGCAACGGACGGCAATCACGGCCGCGCGGTTGCGTGGGGCGCTGCCATGTTCGGGTGCCGGTCGGTGATCTTCATCCACGAAGCCGTGAGCGAAGGCCGGCGTGCGGCGATTGCCGCGTACGGCGCGGAGGTCGTGCGCGTCTCCGGCGGCTATGATGACAGCGTGCGGCATGCCTTTGCGACTGCGCGCGCGAACGGCTGGCATGTGGTGCAGGACACCGCGACGGCCGACTACCGGCAGGCGCCCGCCGATATCACGTGTGGCTACGGCGTGCTGGCGCGTGAGATCGTCGAGGAGATGTCGACGCCGCCGACACACGTGTTCGTGCAAGCAGGCGTCGGAGGGCTTGCGAGTGCGGTGTGCGCCGCGTTCTGGCAAGCGTGGGGCGCGCGCCGTCCGCGCTTCATTGTATTCGAGCCTGCAACGGCGGACTGCGTGTTGCGCAGCCTCGCAGCCGGACGGCCCGAGGTTGTTCCGGGTGACGCGCACACGTTCATGGCGGGCCTCGCGTGTGGCGAGATCTCACTCATCGCGTGGGACATTCTGCGCGATGGCGCCGACGCCGCGGTTGCGATCGATGACGACTTCGCGCGGGAGGGCATGCGCGCGCTGGCGGCGCCGCTCGGCAATGATCCGGTGATCGTGGGGGGCGAGTGCTCCGGCGGCGCGCTCGGTGCGCTGATGGCGCTCGCAGAACGGCCGGAGATGATGCGGGCACTCGAGATCGGCCCACAGTCGCGCGTGCTGTTGATCGGCACCGAGGGTGCCACCGATCCCGACATCTACCGCGAGATCGTTGGATGTACTGCAGAAGAGGTCATGGCTCAACGCCGTAACAGTTCGCCGTAGCCGTCGATCTTCGCGCCGACGCCGGCGCGTCGCAGGCAGTGCCAGAGGCTCGCCTGATTGGCTGATATGACAGGGCGCTTCAGTTCCCGTTCGAGCGCCTCGATGATGCCGACGCAGCGGAATCCTGTGCCGCCGATCAGGACGCCGTCCGCATCGGCAGGACATGACGCCACGATCTGCGCGCGCAGCGAGGCGATTTCCTGCTCGAAGCCCATGCCGCGCGGGTACAGGTCGCCGGGCGGCACGTCGCGCCATGGTGCAGCGGGCACGTAGCGCAGATGCGCCGCTGGCGCGAGGCCCTGGTCCGCGTAGTAGCGCAAGCCCGCAGCCACCAGATCGTCGTTGAACCACGGCGGCAGCACCAGGAAGGGGCGCGCGACATCAGAGGCGCGCAATGCGGCGATCGTGTCGAGGCCGTTGGTCGTCACGAAGGCGCCGGTGGCGTGCGCGCCGTCGCCGATCTCCGCTTCGAGCGCTGCGACAACAGCCTCGTCCCAGCCCTTGCCGCCGAGAATGCTGCTCGAAGTATGCCCGACCACGATGGCCGAGAGGCGCATGGCCGCGAACTGGCGGATGCCTCGCGTCAGGTCGTCCTCGAGTGCCACGCTTGTCAGGCTGTCTCGCCACTGCGCCCAAGGCGCCCGTGCTGTCACGCGCGCGGCGTGCACCGAAACGTGCGGCGGCACCATCGCCCACCATTCGGCCTCCGGCACCGCCTCGTTGCCGACGATGAACATACCGATACGGGCCGTCGCGCCCCAATTGTCGTTCTTGGTCACCTGGACGGTGCTCCCATTAGAATGGCTTCATGTTCCGGTCTGGCCCTCCCGCAGTGCAGCAGGCACATGTGGATCGTGCGGCGGAGGCCAATACGAGAGTTTCCTTGACAGAAATCCAAGCGGTCGGACAGACTTCGCGGACGTTGCGACGATAACAACAACTCGAAGAATTCTCCCGGAGGGAACGATGCTACGGATGATCGGCGGCGCTTTGGCCATCGCCTGTTCGGCGTTTGCGGTTGTGCTCCCGGCGGCGGCCCAGCCAGACCGGACCGAATGCATCGTCGGCGCGAAGCCCGGCGGCGGCTTCGACTTGACGTGCCGCTTGCTCGGCGGCGCGCTGCAATCGACCAACCTCATCTCCAAGCCGATGACCTATACCTACATGGAAGGTGGCGTCGGCGCGACGGCGTACAACCACATCATCGGCACGCGGCCGGGCGAAGGGAGCATCATCGTCGCGGCGTCAACCGGCTCGGCGCTGCTGCTGGCGCAGAAGAAGTTCGGCATCTACGACGAGAATGCAGTGCGCTGGGTTGGCGCGCTCGGCGCCGAGTTCGGCTCGGTGATCGTCGCCCAGGACAGCCCCTACAAGTCGCTCGGTGATCTCGTGGCCGCGATCAAAGCAAAGCCCGAGGACTTCACGGTCGCCGGTGGCGGCGCGGTCGGCAGCCAGGATTGGATGAAAGCGGCGCTGATCTTCAAGGCCGCCGGCCAGGACCCGAAGAAGATGCGCTATATCGCCCTCGAGGGCGGCGGTCCGGTGGTGACGAATGTCGTCGGCGGCCATGTCAAGATCGGCTCGAGCGACATCGCCGAGTTCCTGCCGCATCACAAGTCGAACAAGGTGCGCGTGCTTGCGGTGATGGCACCCGAGCGCCTTTCGGGCGATGCGAAAGACATTCCGACGGCGAAGGAGCAAGGCTTCGACATTCTCTGGACGGTGTGGCGCGGCCTCTACGTCGGCCCAAAAGTGTCGGATGCCGACTACGCGTGGTGGGTGCAGACGCTCGAGAAGCTCAGCAAGACGCCCGAGTTCGCGAAAGATCGTGAAGCGCGCGGCCTCTATCCCTTCCCGTCATTCGGCAAGGCGTTCGCTGATCACGTCAAGGCAGATGTCGCGCGGTTCAAAGTCCTCGCGCAGGAAGCCGGTCTGATCAAGTAAGCGATTTCGCCCTCTCGCTGGCGTGGCGGGAGGGCGATTTGCGTTCCGTGCCGGGGAGGCCACTCTGAACGATTCGTCCCAGGAAGCGCATTCCGGACAAGCGCGAAGCGGCCGTGTGGTCGCCGTGCTGCTCGTCGTTCTCGCTGCCGTTCTGGCAGTGGCGACGCACCGTATCGAGTACGCGTTCTCGTCCGATCCGATCGGCCCCAAGGGCTTCCCCTACATTCTTTCGGCCGCGCTGGCGCTGTGCGGGATCTGGTATTTCCTCAGACCCGGATTCGCGGAACCGTGGCCGACGGGCGATACCCTGGTCGCGGCACTCGCGCTGATCGCCGTCACGGTCATCACGCTCGGATTGATGGATCAGATCGGATTTCTGATCGCGGCGTTCGTCGTTTGTGCATTTGCGGCCTACTGCTTCGGCGCGGCGCCGCTCGCCGCCATCGGATCCGGCGCGGCGCAGGCGATATTCTGGTTCGTCCTCTTCAAGTACGGGCTCGGAACCTACCTTCCATCCGGCTCCTGGTTCTTTCCCGGCTGAGGCGAGGCTCGCATGTCGCTCGACTATCTATGGACGGGGTTCGGGGTCGCACTCCTGCCCATAAATCTCTTCTACGCGCTGTTCGGCTGCTTTCTCGGCACGATCATCGGCGCGCTGCCCGCGATCGGGCCGATCAACGGGATCGCGTTGATCCTGCCGATTGCCTACACGATGAAGCTGCCGCCCGAGAGCACCATGATCCTCCTCGCGGCGATCTACTACGGCGCCGAGTACGGAGGCCGCATTTCATCGATTCTCATCAACGTGCCGGGTGACGCGGGTGCCGTGATGACCGCCGTCGACGGCTATCCGTTGGCGCGCCAGGGCCGCGGCGCCGAAGCGCTCACCATCAGCGCGCTGTCGTCTTTTGTCGGCGGCATGATCGCGGTCGTCGGCGTTACGTTCTTCGCGCCGGCTCTAGGGCTGCTGGCCGTGAAGTTCGGGCCGGCCGAGTACGTGGCGCTGATGGTATTCGCCTTCGCGACGCTTGCGTCGATGGTTGGTGCAGAGCCGGTCAAGACGCTGATCGGCTGCCTGATCGGCTTGGCGCTGACGACGATCGGCCTCGATCCGACGTCCGGTGCCTACCGTTTCACGTTCGACCAACCGGAGATGCACGACGGCATCGAGTTCATCATCATCGTGATCGGCCTGTTCTCGATAAGCGAGATCCTGCTGATGCTCGAGCGCAGGTTCGCGGGCACGCTGAAGCCGATCCCGATCGGCAAGGGCTTCCCGACCTGGCACGACATCAAGGAGTGCTGGTGGCCGACGATCCGCGGGTCGGTATCGGGATTTGTGATTGGCGTTCTGCCAGCCACGGGTGCGTCCGTGGCGAGCGCGGTCGCCTATACGACGGAGAAGCGTCTGCTCGACAAGGGCACCTTCGGCAAGGGCGACATGCGTGGCCTTGCCTCGCCGGAAGCTGCCAACAATGCGGCCGCAACCGGTGCTTTCGTGCCGATGCTGACACTCGGCATCCCTGGTTCGGGTACTACCGCCGTGATGCTCGGCGCGCTGCTCCTCTACAACATCCAGCCGGGCCCTCAACTCTTTACCGAGCGGCCCGAGATCGCAGGTGGCCTGATCGCGTCAATGTACCTCGGCAACGTCATGCTGCTGATCATGAACATCCCGATGGTGCGGATCTTCGTGAAGATGCTGCAGGTGCCGAACACGTGGCTGATGCCCGGCATCCTGCTGCTGTCCGTGCTCGGCGTCTACACGGCCTATTCGAGTGTGATGAGCGTCATGCTGATGCTCGGCATCGGAGTCCTCGGTTGGATCCTGCGCAAGCAGGGTTTCGATATGGCGCCGATCATCCTTGGTTTCGTACTCGGCAAAATTTTCGAAACCAACCTCCGCAACGCACTGGCCCTCTCGGGTGGCGATGTCTCGATTCTGTTCCAGAGCACGATCTCCAACGCGCTGTGGGTGATGGCGGTGTTGATCGTCCTTGTGCCATGGTGGCTCGCACGGCGCGCGCGAGGGCGATCCGCGGCGTGATATGCAGCTGCGAGTCCTCAGGATGATCCCGTGACGGCGCGCGGCCTCACTTGCGGTTCATGAATACGGACACTGTGAAAATAGTCGATGCTCACGGCGATATCCGCGTTGAGCATCGCATCGCGGTTGAGGAAAATGATGTTGTACTGCGTGCGCGATTGAAAATCGCGTGCGACCGGATAGAGCCCGAGCTTCGACAGATGATCGATGACGTCGAAGCTCACCCATTGCCCTTGCCAGACGGCATTGTCTTCGACCTCGATCATCAGCAGCGAAGTGCGGCTGAGAACGCCGGCGCCACCTGACAGCACTTCCCTGTTGGCGCCTTCGACATCAACCCAAAGCGCGCATGACTTGAAGGTCTCGAGCGGAAGCTGCGTGTCGAGCGTCGTGCAAGGGACCGTTACCTCATTGGTGCCCACCCGTTCATCGACCACACGAAGGATGGAACTGCGCGGATTGACGAGCGGCAGGTCCTTGTCCTCGAACTTGGTGCGCACATTGAATCGGACGGTGCCGGCTCTGTCGCTCAAGGCGTAGTGATCGTATCGGATCGCATGCTCTGCCAGTTCGCGATTGTTCTTGAAGGTCGCGTAGTTGTACGGATTGGCCTCGTACGCGCAGATCTGTGCATTCGGCAGAAGCGACCGCGCCCGCACGGAGACCTTGGCGTTGTGTGCGCCAGCTTCCACGAAGGTGTCCGGCTGCAGGATGCGCAGGAAGCCGAAATACGCATTCTCGAGCGCGCGAACCGAGCGCAGGCGCTCGCCGGGCTCCCATAGTCTGAAATGTGTGGCCAGCGACTTCATTCTCAGATGGTGATCGAAAACGGCGCCGTTCATGGGAATCTCCGCACCTGTCACTGCATGGGCCTCCATCGCTCCGTTCCGGCAGCCGGCTGGGCGATGGAAACAATTTGATTCCACCACAGCGCGCTTATGGCAAGAAAATACACGCATAGATTGCGTATGGTCCAAAGTTTTCCACCTGCAGGGTTCGACTGAGAGAGCCCGGGATCCACGCGCGGCGCCTGATCGGAGATGTCGGGAGTGTCCGAACTGCCCTCAATCGCTCATCCGAAATGGGCGTGCTGCCGGACGTTGTCGTCCGGCATCTGTTGGTCCGGCGCGTGGGGGGGGGGCGACGCCGCCAGAACCGCCAACCGGCAGCGGTTTTTCTCGAGGTATCCACCGCTGCCATCCCACTCTCGCGGGAGGCCGGCGCGATGCTGTGGGATGCGATACGCCTGCAGGAGGCTGCACTGGCAGACGACCGCATCGCGACGCAAAGAATGATCTGGGTTTAAAGCCTTATAT
>CAZKZT010000222.1:242-6638 GCA_964557265.1 uncultured Hyphomicrobium sp. | reverse complement strand
GTCGTCTCGCCGGACGTGGGCGGCGTGGTGCGCGCGCGCGCGCTCGCCAAACGCATCAACGTGCCGATCGCCATCTGCGACAAGAGGCGTGAGCGGCCGGGTGAGTCCGAGGTCATGAACGTCATTGGTGACGTCCGCGGCAAGTGCTGCCTGCTGATCGACGACATCGTTGATTCCGGCGGAACTTTGATTAACGCCTGCAATGCGTTGCTGGAGGCGGGGGCAACCGAGGTGGTGGCCTATCTGACGCATGGTGTTTTGTCCGGCGGCGCGGTATCCAAGATCACGAATTCGCGGATCACGTCGTTGACCATCACCGACACGATCCAGCCTACCGAGGCGGTCAAAGCCGCCCGCAACGTCAGGGTCCTTTCGTTGGCCCCGTTGCTGGCCGAGGCGATCGCCAGAACTGCGCGCGAGGAGAGTGTTTCGAGCCTCTTCTATTGAGCCTCGGAGCACGGTCGGCATACGACTTTTCGCCCCGGCTGACCCTTAATGGTCGGCGCGGGCCTAATCCTATGGTTGAATTTTGCGCGGGAACTGCCGCGACATCTTGCGTTGTGCGTGGAAAAAGCGCATATACAGCGCGTCGAACTCGCTTTGGTGCGCACTACACGACAGCGCGGTAGCGCTGACTGGGATGGCGGTCAACACTCCAATGCGTGCTTTGATTGGCTGCAGCAATTCCGCGAGCGGCTCAAGTCATCCTTGGAGAACTACGAATGGCTACCGGCACCGTCAAATGGTTCAACTCTCAGAAAGGCTATGGATTTATTCAGCCTGACGAGGGTGGCAACGACGTGTTCGTGCACATCTCGGCTGTTGAGCGCGCAGGCCTCAGCAACCTTCGCGAGGGCCAGAAGATTTCGTACGAGATCGAGCGTGGCCGTAACGGCAAGTCGTCGGCCGTCAACCTTCGGGTCGACTGAAGGACATCCCGGAAACGGGAAAGGGGGCGGGCTGAGCCCGCCCCCTTTTGCTTGGGCGTCTTTTGACTGTAATGAGACTATGCCGGCGCCGGGAGGCCCTCGCGCGGCAAGTGGCCGGAAAGGATGAGGGATGGCGAAGGAAGAAGTGCTCGAATTCGAGGGTGTCGTTGAAGAAGTTCTGCCTGACGCGCGGTGCCGCGTGCAGCTCGAAAATGGGCACGAAGTCATCGCCTACACCTCGGGACGTATGAAAAAGAACCGGATCCGGATTCTGGCCGGCGATCGGGTGACGGTGGAGATGACGCCGTACGATCTGACCAAGGGACGCATCAACTTCCGCCACAAGGACACGCGCGCGCCTGCGCCGTCGGGTCCGCCGCGCCGTCCGCCGTTCCGCGGCAAGCGCTGAGCGAGACGCGTTCGCGCTGGCGGCTACCAGGTCGCCGTGCGCGGGCGCTGGCCGAGCATTTCCTCGATGCGTCGCCGGGCGCCGCTATTGGTTGTCGGCGGCAGCCTGTCGGGATGAAAGAATGCCGCTTCCGCGATCTCCATGTTGGGATCGGGTACGCGGACGCGACGCCAGTGGCGGACGATGTAGATCGCCACGTGATCGCCTGGGAAGATTGACCGATTATCGTAGATGCCCATCAGCTCGGGCACCGCGCCGGTATCGACCGCGATGCCCGCTTCCTCGTCGAGCTCGCGTGCGAGGCTCGCTTCCAGCGTCTCGCTGAACTCGACGCCGCCGCCAGGCAGTATCCATCCCGGCGTGTAGGTCTGGCGGACCAGCAGAACGTGCCCTTCGCCGTCGATCACGATGCCGCGCACGCCGAGCGTGAGGCCGCGCCTCCAGCGCCAGTATTTCTGGAAGATGCGGCGCCCGATCTTGTCGAACACCACGGGCACCGCTTTGCCAACGACACCTCTGAGCCAGGTGCGGCGGGCAGCAGGTCTGTCCCGCAGCGTCTGGTCGTCTCGCGTGCGGCCGGCGCCGAACGGCGTACCCATCCTCGCCTCCGTAGGGTTTGGGTGGCGGAACCGCGGACATTTCAATGACCGCCGGTACGCAGGACATCATGGAGAGTTGCAGGCGTACGCTCAGCTACTCACATCGCGGCCGCGACTATGTTCGTCGTCGAGACGCCGCTCGCGGAGGTCGCCACGCAGCCGTTCAGGCTCCTTGCAGCGGCACACGTCTACCGCCATCGAGCTGGTCAATGTAGGCCAGAGTTTGACGCACGGCATCGACCAGCTTCTCGAGCTGCAGTTCAACGCTGCGACTCGAGCGCTTCTCGGCGAATTCGCCTCGCGCCGTGGCTTCCAGCGTTTCGAGGGCTTGCGCAGTCTCCGCAATCGCCCAGGCGCCGACGGCGCGTGCGGAACCCTTCAGCGTGTGGGCCGCCTCGATCCAGCTCTTGCGGCTGGCGGTTCCAAGCAGGAGCGTGAGATAACGCGGCGCATCTACGGCAAAAAGTCTGAGCACTTCGAGCTCGAGCGCCCGGTCGTTGAGGGTGAACCTGGAGAGGTGTGCCCAGTCGATCGGGACATCCATCGAAGGGGCCTGTCCGCGGGGCGAACCTGACGGTCCGCGCGAGAGATCCTGTCGCTCGTGCATCGTGATCGACATTGCCACCTCTGCCTCCGTACCCCTCGAAGCAAGCCACCGCTCCGAGCCAGAAGGAATTCATGTCTGCGGGCTGAATTTCCGCGTCTTCCATTTCCGTCCCAAAGGGGCGGAGCGTCAATGAAGTCTGCATGAAATGCCCTAATCTTGGGTAAGCCGCAGTGGCCAAATGCGGGGCAAATTTTTCATTCATTCAATGATATGCGGCGCTTATCTCTCTGGAGCGCCGCAAAGCAGCCCCATTGAGCTGCGACGTCTGGGGTGGCTTCGGACGAATCCGCAGAACACCCGCCAAGCGGGGGGATCGCCGAAGTCGGGCGTTGAAGGCCTGTCGAATCGGGTGGATCAGGGCGATTCGAGGCTGGGCGTGCGGCCGCCGTTAGGCTAAGAATCGTGGGCCATTATCGGGGAAGGGGGGCTGCGAAGGTCGAGTTTCGGCGTACGCAGCAGATCAGCTGATGAGCCAGGAGTCAAAGAAGGGCGACGCTCCGTCTGCTGCAGACCGGACGCCGTCGCCGCCACCGCTTCGCACGGAACCTGCTGCGCCGGCGTCCGCGCCACGGCCGACGGCAGGGTTGGGGGCGCGTCTTGCGCCACCGCCGCTTCCCAAAGCGCCAGCCGCAGCCGCAGCCGAGTCGGCGACGGCCAAGTCGGCTCAGCCGCCTGTGGCGCCGTCCTCCGGTTCGTCGGTAGAGGCCAGCGCGAAGAAGGCGCCCGCGTCGCCATCCGCCGCATCGCCGACGCCCGTCATTCCGCTCCCGCCTTCCGGCTCCAAAGTTGGCGCCGATCTGTTCGTGCCGCCCGCATCGACCGCGGCGACCGCGACGGCCATAGCGCCTCCTCCCGTCCCGGAGCCGCCGCCGGTGAGCGCGGCGAAGCCGGATCCGATCGACGCCAAACCCTCCACGCCGGCCAAACCGGAAGCGGCGGCAAAGACTTCTGCGGCGAAACCCACCGCGTCGCTTCCACCGCCGCTGCCTGCCGCTGAGGCGGCGCGCGCAGAGCCCGCCCGCAGCGGCAGTGCCAACACGGGTAGCTCGAGCACGTCTGGCCGCAACCGGCGGCGCGCCGCGGCGCCCTCTCGTGCCACCATCGCGGCCAACGACGATGTGCCGTCGATCGGCGGCCTGATCTATGCGCTGCAGCAGAAGCCGTCGCAGCGTCCGATGACGGCCGCCGCGATCGCGAGTGGCGTTTGGGGCGCGCTGAGCCTGCTCCTCGGCTGGGCCATGCTCGCGCCTGAGCTCGAGCGCGCACCGACCTTCATCGAGATGCTGTCGCGGCCGACCGCGATCACGCTGGCTGCGACGACGATCATCCCGATCGCGCTGTTCTGGTTCCTGGCGATGCTCGTCTGGCGCGCGCAGGAGCTGCGGCTGATGTCCTCGGCGATGACCGAGGTTGCGATCCGCCTCGCCGAGCCGGATCGCATGGCCGAGCAACAGATCGCTTCGGTCGGTCAGGCTGTGCGCCGTCAGGTCTCGTTCATGAACGAGGCCGTGTCGCGGGCCCTCGGCCGCGCCGGTGAGCTGGAAGCGCTC
This sequence comes from uncultured Hyphomicrobium sp., assembly GCA_964557265.1. Taxonomy (GTDB): domain Bacteria; phylum Pseudomonadota; class Alphaproteobacteria; order Rhizobiales; family Hyphomicrobiaceae. The sequence continues at coordinate 2,544 of CAZKZT010000222.1, read as the reverse complement.
GTCCATAGCGAGGTAGCCGCGCTCGAACGCGCCTACAGCGAGAACGAACATCGCATTCGCGGCCTGCTCACCGAGCTGTCCGGCGAGCGTCATGCGCTGCTGAATACGAGCGAGCGCGTCAATCAGGCGCTGAAAGAGATCGGCACCGAGATTCCCTCGCTCGTCGACAAGCTCGGCCAGCAGCAGATGAAGCTCGCGAGCTTCATCGAAGGTGCCGGCCAGAATCTCGTCGCGCTCGAGACGTCCCTCGCTTCGACCGCCGAGAACGTGTCGCTCAAGCTCGGCAGCCAGACCTCGAAGATCGAGACCGTGTTCGAGGATTTCACGAGCACGCTGGCAGGCGCACTGGAGACACGGACCGAGAACCTGCGCCTCTCGTTCGAGCGCATGTCGGTCGAGATGTCAGAGGGCTCGAAGAAGATCGAGCTGGCGCTGGACGGTCACGCCGAGCGCCTGGCCGTCACCTTCGAAGGCCAGTCGCGCGCAATCGACGACAATCTCGCGATCCGTACCGAGAACCTGCAGGCCGTGTTCGAGCAGTACGCCACGGCACTCGACGCGACGATGAAGAGCCGCCAGGAGGCGATCGACCGCCAGCTGGTCGAGCGCACGCAGGTGCTCGACGATGCCTTCTCCGAGCGGCTGCGGCTGTTCGACGAGACGATCCTGCGCTCGACGCTCGCGATCGACGGCGCGGTGGCGGACAAGGCCCTCGCGCTCACGCAGGCACTGGAAGGCCATGCCCAGCAGATCGGCGACGTTCTCGGCAATCAGGCCGAGGCGTTCGACGGTCAGGTGCTGCACGGCGTACAGGCCGTCCGCAAGGCGAGCGAAGCTGTGACACGCCAATCGATGGCGGCGATCGAAGGCCTCGCCAATCAGGCCGACATGCTGAAGAGCGTGTCGGAGGGCCTGCTGACGCAGATCAACAGCGTCACCGGCCGCTTCGAGGCGCAGGGCCGCGTGATCATGACGGCGGCAAGCTCGCTCGAGGCTGCCAACACGCGCATCGATCGCACGCTGCAGGATCGCCAGAACGAGCTGGTCAACACGCTCGGGCAGCTGGCCGACAAGACGGGCGATATCGATCGCGTCATGCGCGGCTACTCGACCCAGCTCGAAGGCTCGTTTGCCGAGGCCGAGTCGCGGGCCAAGAAGGTCGGCGAGCAGCTCGCGCTCGGTGCTACCGAGCAGGCCCGTCTCGCGCTCTCCGAGATGGACAAGCTGCGCGTCAGCGCCGGCAGCGAGACAGATCGCGCGCTCGACGAACTCAGGGCCAAGTTCTCGACCGTATCGCGCGAGGTCAACGAGCACATCGGCACACTGTCGACGCGCTTCAATTCGACCTCCGAAGACATGCGCGTCAGGGCTCGCGCTGCGCTCGCCGATCTCGAAGCGGAGCAGAACCGGCTCAAGGATCAGCTCGAGCGTCTCCCCGAGACGACGCGCAACAGCACGGAAAGCATGCGCCGCACGCTGCAGGAGCAGTTGCGCGCTCTGCAGCAGCTCTCGACTCTGACGTCGCGCGAAGTGGGCCGCCGGGACATCACGCCGCCGGCACAGTTGCCGCCGCCGGGGCCGCAGGGGGGCGCCGCGCCGCGTCATCAGGCGGCGATGGGCGACGGTCACGCAGCGTCGTCGCACCCGCAGCCGGCGTCAGCCTCCGGCAATCGCGATGGGTGGAAGCTTGGCGACCTGCTGGCGCGCGCTTCCGAGGAAGAGGCGAGCCGCGCCACCGCCAGCAGCCCGCCGCCACCACCGCCGCAGGCAGCAGCGCCCGCTCAGGCTGCATCCAACGATGTCGGCATCAACGTGCCCGGCATCGCGCGCTCGCTCGACGCGACGACGGCAGCCGCGATCTGGTCGCGGTTCCGCGCCGGCCAGCGCGGCATCATGGTGCGCAGCATCTACTCGAACGAGGGCCGCGGCATCTTCGACGAAGTGCAGCGCCGCTGCCGCACCGAACCTGCGTTCATGTCGACCGTCGATCGTTACCTCGGCGATTTCGAGAACGTGCTGCGCGAAGCCGACCAGCAGGATCAGAGCGGCCGCCTGACGCAATCCTACGTCGTCTCCGACGGCGGGCGCGTGTACCTGTTCCTCGCCCATGCGGCGGGTAGGTTGGCTTGATCCGTTCTTCCCCTTCTCCCCATTGTCTTCAATAGGGAGAAGGTCGGGACAAGGGCTGCGGCATACTCGAGCGTTAGCAAGTACGCCGCCCCTCACCCTGGCCCTCTCAAAGGCTGACGCGCTCTAGCATCCGCGGAAAACAAAAAACTAAACCGGCCTGTCACCCTTCTGC
>CAZKZT010000222.1:0-232 GCA_964557265.1 uncultured Hyphomicrobium sp. | reverse complement strand
TGGCACCGCGGCCGCTGCCTCTCGGTCGAGTCTTTGCCTTGCGCTCTTCGAGCGCTCCTGATGATCCGCTGGAAACGGTCAAACGGTGGCGGCCGAAGGCCGCGCCAAAAGAACGCCGACAGGCGAGGCAGAGCCGCGGCCGCGGTAGCCGAAGGCGTCGCGGACCGCGGAAATCAAAAGCTAAACCGCACGCTCAAGGTCCAGAAGGGCGATCGGCCGGTTTAGCTTTTGA
>CAZKZT010000221.1:0-6679 GCA_964557265.1 uncultured Hyphomicrobium sp. | reverse complement strand
GCGTAGGCTTCGGAAATGTGAATGCCGCCGCCCGCGAGGATCAATGGCCGTTCCGCGCGTGCGAGCAGCGCCGCCGCTTTATCGACTTCCGTGCCGTCCGGCCGCGTGCGCCGCGATTGCGCTTTCAGTGTCGTCTCGTCGACCCAGAAATCGCTCGCGTCGAAGTCGTGCTCGGCGTGCGCGATGTCCTCCGGCACGTTGATCAGCACCGGTCCCGGCCGGCCACTCGTCGCCACTGCAAACGCGCGGCGCACGTGCTCCGGCACGCGCTTGATGTGCTCGGCGCGGATGACCTCCTTCACGGCGGGGCGCAGGATCTCGATCTGGCGCGCCTCCTGCGTCATGTTCTTGGTCGCGTGCTCGCGATTGGCATCGCCGGTGATGACGATCATCGGCAGGCCGGCGTTGAGGCTCTCGATCACGCCGGTGACGAGGTTGGTTGCGCCGGGGCCGAGCGTGCCGTCGGCGACGCCGGGTTTGTTGGTCACCTTGGCGTAGGCGTCCGCCGCGAAGGCGCCGTTGCGCTCGTCATTGATGAGCTGGTGCTGCAGGCCGAGCGCACGGCAGGCCTCGTAGAACGGCAGCAGCTGGAATCCACCCATCCCGAACATCGGTCCGACGCCGCTGAGTTTCAGCATCTCGGCGAGCGCGTGGCCGCCGGTCATGCGGCGCGTGGCGTTGTTCGGCGGAGCGGTCATCGGGCAGGCCTTTCGCGTGCGAATGCAAGAGCGCGCAAACGGTATCGCAGACGCGGACGCGCCTTGTCGACCGCATCGCGTGCTGCAGTGCGAAGGAGCGTCAGGTCGTAGCGGTGCGCTTGGCCGCGAGCATCTGATCGCAGAACGCTTCGGTGGATTGCCCGATGGCGCCACCGTGGCGTACGGCGGTGACGTTGAGTGCTGTGATGAAGCCATCGCGATAGGTGGACAGGCCGTCGCCGATCCGGGCCGAGAATGCAGATACGCACGCGCCCGCGATGCCGCGTGCGTCGAGTGCCGGGAGCCGCGAGATGCCCGCGTCGTCGATGCCGATGCCCGCGTCGTTGTAGACGGCGGCGAACACGGGGATCTTGATCGCGGTCTCGGGCTTGCCGCCGAGCAGACCGCCGTGGGACGCGGTGACCACGACCGCGCCGGCGTCGGCGGGCGTCACGAGGCTCGCAGAATCGATGACGATGATGCTTGCGCCCGCATGGACACGCGACTCGACTTCCGAGCGGGCTTCATCGCCGAGCGGTGGGGACGGCGCAGGCGCGAGCGGGGCCGCAGCAAGCAGCGCAAGAGCCTCGCGGCAGGTCATTGCCGCCACCAGACCGAGCGCCATGGCGGCGCTGTTGACGGCCGACAGCGTGCCTTGCTCCGCGCCATGCCGCCCGTCGCCGATCCGCGCTGTGGTGTGCGAAACGGCCGCGGCGGGTACCCCAAGGTCGGCGAGGAGGTCGAGACCCGCAATCCCGGCGCGCTCGCGCCCGATGCCTGCGTCGTTGAGGATGATGGCGGCCACGCCTTTCGCGGCCGCGTACGCTGCGGCGTACGTTCCGCCGTGCGAGGCGGCGTAGACGACCGCGCCGCGATGGTCGGGCGTGAGGTGGGTCACGCTGTCGAGGACGATCATCGGCAGGGCAGTGGATGGCATGTGCACGGTCCCGGAAATGAAAACGCCCAGGCGCAAGGCCTGGGCGTTGGAGTGTGATCGCAATCGCGGATGAAGGCTACTTCTTCGTCGCGTCGGTGGCCGGCTGATCGGCGACCGGCTCCTTCGCGCGCGGCGCCGGCTCGGGGATTTCGCCGCGCAGCAGCTTGAGGGCATACTGGAGCTGCGTGTCCTTGTCGGCCTCGGTCGGCACGTAGGAGTTCGAGCCCGACTCTTCCTTCTCCTTCGCACCATCGCCCTTGAGGTGGCCACGCAGGCTCGCCTCGCCACGCGGCTTCTCCTTCGAGGCCCGTGCCTTCAGCTCTTCAGGCAGCTCCTGCTCGACGACGACGTCCGGATCGATGCCCTTGGCCTGGATCGAGCGGCCCGAGGGCGTGTAGTAGCGCGCCGTGGTCAACCGGATCGCGCCATTCTGGCCGAGAGGGATGATGGTCTGCACGGACCCCTTGCCGAACGAGCGCGTGCCGATCACCAGCGCGCGCGCATGATCCTGCAGCGCGCCGGCGACGATCTCGGACGCTGACGCCGAACCGCCATTGATCAGGATGAGGACGCGCTTGCCATCGGTGATGTCACCGGGGCGTGCGTTCGAACGCTGCGTTTCCTCGAGGTTGCGCCCTTTCGTCAGCACGATCGAGCCGCGCTCCAGGAAATCGTCGGTGACCGAGATCGCCTGATCGAGCAATCCACCCGGATTGTTGCGCAGGTCGATCACGTAGCCCTTGAGGTCCTTGCCGATCTGCTTCTTCAGCCGCTCGACGGAGGAGACGAGGTTGGCGTGCGTCTGCTCGTTGAAGGTGGTGATGCGCACGTAGGCGATGTCACCTTCGGCACGGGCGCGCACGGCGTTGATCTTGATGCGGTCGCGCACGATCTTCAGTTCGATCGGATCGTCGGTGCCCTTGCGCTGGATCGTCAGCGTGATCGGCGTGCCGACCTTGCCGCGCATCTTCTCGACCGCCTGCTCGAGGGTCAGGCCGACGATCTGCTCGCCATCGAGATGGGTAATGAGGTCGTTCGCCATGACGCCAGCGCGGGCGGCTGGCGTATCGTCGATCGGCGCGACGACCTTCACGATGTTGTTCTCCATCGTGACCTCGATGCCGAGGCCGCCGAACTCGCCGCGCGTCTGCACCTGCATATCGGTGAAGTGCTTGCGGTTGAGGAACGCGGAATGGGGGTCGAGCGAGCTCAGCATCCCGTTGATCGCGCTCTCGATCAGCTTCGAGTCGTCGGGTTTCTCGACGTAGTCGGTGCGCACGCGCTCGAGCACGTCACCGAACAGATCGAGCTGCTTGTAGATTTCGCTGTTGGCGGAGGTCGCCGAGTAGGTGCGCGTCACATTGAACACGGTCGTCAGGCCGGCAAACGCCGACAGCGTGACGAATGTCCAGAATGCGTAGTCCGCTTTGCGTTTCATTATTGCACCCTTTGAGAGCGTACGTTCCACCAAGGTTCGGGGTCGATCGGTCGATTGTCCTTACGGAACTCGACATATAGCACTGGCGCGTTGCCCTCGGCTTTGGATCCCGATCGGGGCGCGGCATTCATGAAGCCGACGGTCTCGCCTGCCAGGACGAACTCTCCGGCCTGTACATTGATTTCAGATAGTCCAGCGAGCAGAATATGATACCCGTCATCAGCATTGACGATCAAGAGCTGACCCCAGGTCCGGAATGGTCCTGCATACAGAATGCGGCAGTCGCACGGCGAACGCACCTGGGCGGAGTACCGTGTTTCGAAAACCGTGCCCATTGATTGAGCACCGAATTGTGTTTTGTCGCCGAAACCGAGCACGCGCTTGCCTTGCGCGGGGAGCGGCAGCGCCCCCTTAGCCTTTGCAAACGGCACCGCAGCCTTCATTTGCAGCGTGTTGACCGAAACGAGCTTGCGATCGGCGGGCACCAGCTCTGCAATATTGGGACCGGCGGGCGATGTCTCGGCGGGGAGGGGGGCGGCAGAGGGCCGGCTGTCGGACTGATGTTCAGCGGGCGGCAGCGGACCCGGCCCGCTGCCGGTGCCGGCGCTCTGGGGCGCTGGCAGTTCGTTGGTTGCGCGGGCAGAGGGCTTCGCGGGGCTGGCCGGCGGCGCAGCTTCTGGCGGCCTCTGGCCGCGTGCCGCGGCCGATCCTGCGGGGCCGGTATCCAGCGTTGCGATCAGTGCCGTCAAATTGTCGATGCGCTTCGCGGTCTCGGCGGCGTGCCGTTTGGCCGCTTCGAGTTCTGGCTGATGCTGGGCGAGCGACTTGCGCCGGCTCTCGATCAGCTGGGCGAGGCGCGTGCGTTCGACCTCGTGGCTGGCGGTCTCGGCGCGCAGTGCCGCGCTCTGGACTTTGCTCGCCTCCATGACCTGGACCAGCTCCGACAGGCGGCGCGACAACGCCGTGGCCTTCTCGGAGAGCTCTGGAAAGGCGCGCGCGAGGATCATGGCGCTGCGGACCATCTGCAGCGCGTCCTCGCGGCGTGTGATCAGGACTGGCGGCGGATTGCGCCCCATGCGCTGCATGGCGGCCAGCAGGACCGCGATCTTTCCATGCCGCTCCGACAGATCCTCGCGAATCTTGCGTTCTTCGTCCGCCAGTATCGCCTGCTGGCGTTCGATCGCGGTCAGGCGCGCTTCGCTGTCATGAATGATGCGGGCCGTCTCGCGCAGGCTGTCGCTCAGCCGCTCGCGCTCGGCGTTCATCTCCGAGATGCTCTTTTCGAGGCCTTGGGTGCGCTGGCGGCTCGCCTCGAGATCACGGCGCGATTTGTCGAGCGACTCGCGCGCCTGGTCGGGCGTGGGCGTTTGAGCGCGCGCGTCCGGAAGGGCAAACGGCAAGGTTGCGGCAAGCAGGAGGGCGAGGGCAGCCGCGGGCCCGGAGCGCGCCGGGAGGTCGCGACCGGGCTGCTTCAGCCGCGACCGATCATGCGTGATCGCAAGTCCGCCGGACGCAGCAGTATGCCGTTCCTTCGCCAAAAGTGGCCTCTTGATTCGCACGGTCGCGATAACCGGCGCAGATTCGCAGTCTTGCCATGAAGATTGCGGCATTTGTTGTGCCATGCAATGCCGCAACGGCCGGTTAACGGCGGCTTTCCGGCGCGCCAGACTGCGACACTCCAGTCGCACGATGCCGGAAGGGCGCCTGTTGCCGCGCCGGCTCGGACGTTCTATCGCCTGCAGGCGCTTCTGTGGCGAGAGGTCGTGATCGGACGTGGCGACCGCTTCACTGTATGTTGATGGGCGCAAGCATGTGCCGCCAGCCCTCGCCGCGCGGGGGATCGGCAGGCGAAAGACCTCGAGGAGATCTCATGAGCACGGCCCTTTTTCACATGTCGACGCTGGCTGTGCTGGCGGTGCTGGTCGTGCTGTTGCTGGGGCTTTGGAACATGATGCGCGGCGCCAGTCCCAGCACCAGCCAGAAGCTGATGCGCTGGCGCGTGGGGCTGCAGTTTCTCGCCCTTCTGATCGTCATGGCGTTCTTTCTGATGAACCGTTGAGCCGAGGAAACGACAATGGTGGTCCTGAACAAAATCTACACCCGCACCGGCGACGGCGGGACGACGGCCCTCGGCAGCGGCGAGCGCGTGCGCAAGGACAGCCTCCGCGTCTCGGCCTACGGGACGGTCGATGAGACGAACGCGGCGATCGGCATGGTGCGCATCCATCTTGCCGGTGCGGCCGCATCCGACATCGACGTGGATGCCGTCCTCGGGCGCATCCAGAACGATCTGTTCGATCTTGGCGCCGATCTCTGTTTGCCGGATCGCGGTAAGCCGCTGCCTTACGAGCCGCTGCGCGTGACGCCCGATCAGGTCAGCCGGCTCGAACGCGAGATCGACGCGATGAACGCGACGTTGAAGCCGTTGCGTTCGTTCGTGCTGCCAGGTGGCACGGCCGCTGCCGCTGCCCTCCACGTCGCACGCACCGTCTGCCGCCGCGCCGAACGGATGCTCGTGCAACTAGCCGCCGAGCCCGACGAGCCGGTCAGCGAGGCAGCCATCCGCTACCTGAACCGGCTCTCCGATCTGCTGTTCGTCGCGAGCCGCTACGTCAACGATCGCGGCGCCGGAGATGTGCTGTGGGTTCCGGGCCAGAACCGGGACGGCGGAACACCTTCATCCTGATCGCTACTACCTAATTCTGCAATTTCGGTATGATCGGGCGCTTGGACGGTAATTGCATCACACCCACGAAGGAAACCCGCCCGATGGTGTTCGTGCCCCTGCGAGACGAGAATCCCCTGCGGGTGATCCGCTGGCAGTGGATGACGGTGACGATCATTGCCGTCAACGTGGTGGTCTTCCTGCTCCAACTCACGGAGTCCGGCCAGAACGTCTTCGGCAGCTTCGCCGCCATTCCGGCCGAGTTGCTTGGTGTCGGCTTCAGTGGTGGCGCGGCACAGGGGCCTTACGATGCAATCGCCATTCCCGAGCCGCTGACGCTCATCACCTATCAGTTCCTCCACGGCAGCCCGCTGCACCTTGTCGGTAACATGCTGTTCCTGTGGGTGTTCGGCGACAACATCGAGGACGCGATGGGGCACTTCAAGTTCCTCATCTTCTATCTTCTGTGCGGCATTGCGGGTGGCGTCGCGCACGCTGTGATGACGCCGGCGTCGCAGATCCCGCTGATCGGCGCGTCAGGTGCGGTCGCGGGCGTGATCGCGGCCTATCTGGTGCTGCATCCCAGAGTGCGCGTCTGGGTGCTCGCTTTTCGCTTCATTCCGCTGCGGGTCAGCGCGATGTGGGTGCTCGGCGCGTGGGTGCTGACGCAGTTCGTGATGCTGTTGTTTCCGGATGGCAGCCCGGTTGCGTGGTGGGCGCACATCGGTGGCTTGCTTGCGGGCGCGCTGCTGATCGTGTTCATGCGCCGGCCGGGCACGCCGCTGTTCGACCAGGGCCCTGGCGCCGTGTGACACCATGGGCGGGGTGTGGCGGCTGCATTTCGCCGCCATGCCAGCCCGCCGCTATCGGTGACTTGCATCCAAATAGAGAAATATCTTCTACGGGATGGGTGTAAACCCGTAAGCAAATGTTCAGTGTCG
>CAZKZT010000220.1:0-6682 GCA_964557265.1 uncultured Hyphomicrobium sp. | reverse complement strand
GGCGGGGACCGACACTGAGTGCGCCGCTTTCGGGCCTCTATGCGCTGGGCGCCATGGTGCCGCCGCTGCTCGCCCTCGTGCTCGCCTATCTGCGCGTGACGCAGTTCGACAGCTCGATCCCGTTCGCCTTGTTCGGGGTGCTGCTGGCGGGCGGCTTTGTGTGGGTGACCGAGCGGTTCCTGGCGCGCGAGAATCTCCTGCCGCTGGCGGGTATCCGCCTCGCGACCGGCGCCTTTGCCGCCGCCGCGATCGCCGCCATGAGCTTCGCGCTCGTCGCCTTCCTGTCGCGCGGCTACATGACGGTCGCATTCGCCCTGATGGCGCTCGGCACCGCCTACGTTTCGACCCTTCGGGACATCCCGTTATTGCGGCCGGCAGTCGCCGCAATCGGCCTCGTCGTGCTCGGCCGTGTCGCCTGGGATCCCGTGATCATGGGGGAGGACGTTGGCACGTTTCCGATCTTCAACTGGCTGCTGATCGGTTATGGCATCCCGGCGGCCGCCTTCGCGTTCGCTGCCCGCTTGCTCGAAACGCGCGCCATCGACCTGGCCCAGCGGCTGGCTGACGCGCTCGCGGTATTGTTCACGGCGCTGCTGATCTTCTTCCAGATCCGCCACATGGTGCACGGCGGCAATCCGCTCACGCTGATCTCCAGCCACGTCGAGCAGGGGCTCCATGTGCTGATGGCACTGTTACTGGCCTTTGTGCTGATGCGCCTCGATCTCGCGCGGTCGAACCCGGTATTTCGCTGGGCCTCGATCATCTTCGGGGTGATCGCTGTGGTGTTCGCGGTGTTCGGGCTGTTGCTGATCGAGAACCCATACTTCCCCGGCGGTGGCCGCGTCGCAGGGCCGGTCATCTTCAGCTCGCTGTTTCTCGCTTACTTCGTCCCAGGCGTTGCGGCCGCGTTTCTGGCCCGCCATGCGCGCGGCGTGCGGCCGGATTGGTATGTGACCGGAGCCTACGCCCTCGCTGGCGTGCTGGTGTTCGTCTACCTGACGCTCGAAATCCGCCACGCCTTCCAGGGGCAGATGATCGATATCCACCTCCCGACCAGCGGCGCCGAACACTGGGCCTACTCGGCCGGCTGGTTGGCGCTCGGCATCGTCTACCTTGCCTACGGCATCTGGCGCGGGGCGGGGGTCGCGCGCCTCGCCTCGGCGGTTCTGGTGCTGCTGGCGGTGATCAAGGTGTTCCTGTTCGATCTTGCGGGGCTGACCGGTCTGTGGCGCGCGCTGTCGTTCATTACGCTCGGTGCCGTGCTGATCGGGATCGGCCTCGCCTACCAGAAGCTCGTCTTCGCGCGGCCGATGGCTCCGCCGGACGCAGGCGATGATGCGGCGCCGCCGGCGCCCGTGCCGCAATAGCCGCGCAGACAAAGAGGAACGGCGGCCCGGTTGTCCCGTGCCGCCGTTTCCGCCCACACCAGAAGCGATTGGAGACTACTTCGGCCTACTCTTGAGGCCGCCGTCGATGTCGGTGAAGGTCGACCGCAGCTCGGTGCCGATCAGAGTCGCAGTCGTGATCAGCGCGAGCGCGATGAAGGCCGCAATCAGCGCGTACTCGATCGCCGTGGCGCCGGACTCATTCCTCAAAAACCGCGAAAAAAAATCCTGCACGACCCGTCTCCCATATCCACAGATCAACGTCTGTTCGGGCGCTTGAGCGCCCTCGTAGCCCTGCGTGGGACCGTAGCGCAGGAGCCTTAATGGGGTATTGGTTCGATCTCGGAAAGACGGCGTCAATGCAGGTTCCGGCATCTGAAGTAAACAAATTATGTCTTAATTTTCGGAGGTTTGTCTGACATCTGACGGTCGTCGCCTCGAAGCCGAACCTGCCCGCAGCGCCCGGTCCGCCGCTTTACCAAGCGTTCATTCGATCCTGCGCATACTCCCGGCGGAGTAAGGAGAGCTGTGCCGTGATCGAGTATGCCATCCTGTTGGTGTTCCCTGCCGCCATGGCGTTTGCAGGTGCCATGGACCTGTTCACGATGACGATCCCCAACCGGGTCTCGATCGTGCTGGTGGCGGCGTTCTGCGTTGCGGCGGCGATGACGGGGATCGGCTGGCAGGCGCTTGCGAGCCATGTCGGCGCGGGCCTGCTCATGCTCACCATCGGCATCGGCATGTTCGCCATGGGGTGGCTCGGCGGCGGGGACGCGAAGCTGCTCGCGGCGACGGCGCTGTGGATCGGCTTCGACTACCTGCTCCCCTATCTGCTTGTCGCCGGCATCGCGGGTGGCCTGCTCGCCGTCGTGATCCTGCTCTATCGCAGCATCCTGCCGCCCCTTTGGCTCGCCCGTCAGGGTTGGGCTCTCAACCTGCACAGCGCCCGTAGCGGCATTCCCTACGGCATCGCGCTCGCCGCCGCGGGGCTCCACATTTACCCCTCGATGAAGTGGCTCGCGCCGCTCGCGGCCTAGTCGGCAGGTCCCCCACGGACGGCACTGCGGCGGCACGAATCAGTCGTGCACCAATCCTTCGGCGACAGCTGATTGGCAGGCCACTGACGGCAGGCATCCAGCGGACGTGCCATGCCGATGCATGTGGCCGGTTTGCCGCGAATTCAGTTCTTTAGCGCCATTGCGCGCATCAGCGTGCCCGATCAACGCGCCCATTAACTCCGCATTGAGGATTGTCAGCGAGATTCACTCCAACGATCGAAGCGGACTGACTCGATTGAGGGGCCTGTGAGGCGATGAAGAAGGCACAAGTTATTGGAGTCGCAATCGCGGGGGTCTGCGGTCTCGGCGCTTTCATTGGCATGCAGAAGCTGACGGCCAAGCCGCAAGTGGTGCAGACCGAGGTGCACGCCAACCTCACGGAAGTGCTCGTCGCGCGCGCCGATCTCGGTCTCGGTACGATCGCGACAGAGTCGAGCTTCCGCTGTCAGGGGTGGCCTCAGGAGGCCGTGCCGCATGGCGCGGTGATCTGCGGCCCAAACACGGCACGCGACTTCATTGGCTACATCGCCCGCACGCCGGTCCTCGCCAACGAACCGATCACGCGCAACAAGCTCATCAAGTCGGGTGACGGTGGCGTGCTGGCCTCGATCCTGCCGGAAGGCATGCGGGCAATCTCGACCAAGATCACCGAGGACTCCGGCGTTGGCCGTCTGATCCTGCCGAACGATCACGTCGACGTCTATCTCATCCGCCGGATGAGGTCGCGGGGCGGCGGCGAGGAGCACACGAGCGAAATGCTCTTCAGCAACGTGCGCGTCCTCGCGATCGGCCAGCGTCTCGAGTCGAAGGAAAACCAGAAGGGCGTCGAGGGCAACACCGCGACGCTCGAACTGTCGCCGCTGCAGTCCGAGAAGCTCGCGCTCTCGAAGTCGATGGGTGACATCACGCTGGCCCTTCGCTCGATCGCCGACTTCAAACGCGATGGCAAGCGCGCCGAGGACGGCGAGCGCCGCCGTAGCGATACAGTTCGTGTTCTCCGCTACGGCCAGAAGTCCAGGACGTCGGGAATGAACTGATCTCCGGCGCCGTCGAGCGAGGCGCCGTGTACGACCGCCGAGTGAGTTTGAAGTGAGTTGTCCTGTGTGTGTTTCCGAAGTTGCGTCTGCGTGCCCCTCCCCAGTTGGTAGCTCGCCAGAAGGCTTTGAACCCCATGTGGATGACAATGAAATTGGCCGTCGGCGGCCTTGTCCTGGCGATGGCGGCGCTATCGAGCGCGCCTGCTGAGGCTCAGACTGTATTGAAGCCAGCAAGAGCGCAGGCTGTGAGCGCCGACAACGGCGTTCTTGTCGTGTCTCGCGGTGTCTTCCCAAGGACGGAAAGGGTCGAAATCAGTCGCGGCAAGTCGCTGATGGTGCAGTTTCCAGTGCGTCTGCGCGATGTGCTGGTCTCCGATCCCGATCGCGTCGATGCCATCGTGCAGTCGGCCGACCGCGTCTTCCTGCTCGCCAAGAAGATGGGAAGCGTGAACGCCTTCTTCTTCGGCGAGAACGGCGACCAGATCGCGACGATCGAAATCGTCGTCGGTGTCGATCTGAACTCGCTCGAAGAGATGCTGACCCGGATGTTGCCGGGCTCGAACATCCGCACCGACATCGCGGGCAACGCCGTCGTGCTCAAGGGCACGGTCACGACGCCGGTGCAGGCGCAGCGCGCCAAGATGATCGCGGAACAGTACGCGAAGGCGAACCTCGCGAACATGCAGCAGGGCTCGCAGTCGGGTGCCAGATCGACCTCGAGCACCACCACAACGGTGCCCGGCTCGAATGGCGGCTCGGTGACGACAGGCGAGACGATGACCGGGGCAGGTGATCCGAAGGACGCCAAGGTCATCAACCTCCTGACGATTGAAAGCGAGGAGCAGGTGATGCTCCAGGTGGTTGTCGCCGAGGTGCAGCGCGAGATCATGAAGCAATTCGGCATCAACCTCGGTGCCGCAATCAACTCCGGCAATTTCTCGACCGCACTCCTGACCGAGAACGCACTGCCGCTGACGGCAGCGGCAGGTCTTGGAAAGCTTCCGATTCCGGCGCTGGGCACTGGATCAGGTACGGGCTGCGCTGCCGCGGGCTCACTCTGCAGCTATAACCCCGGCCCGACAGGCACGACAGCCTTCGGCAACTCGGGCGTGAGCGGCGGCTTTGGAAGCACGTCCTCGCAGGTGGCCTACAACATGCGGATGCTCGAGCGTGATGGTCTGATCCGCACGCTCGCCGAGCCTAACCTGACGGCGGTTTCCGGAGAGACGGCGAAGTTCCTTGCCGGTGGCGAGTATCCGATCCCCGTCGTCGATGCCTCGGGTCAGCAGTCGGTTACCTACAAGGAATTCGGTGTTGGCGTCGCGTTCACACCCGTCGTGCTGTCTGAAGGCCGCATCAGCCTCAAGATCGAGACTGAAGTCTCGGAGTTGACTGATGTCGGTAGTGTTACGCTGAGCAATATCTCGATCCCGGCTCTCAAGAAGCGCCAGGCCAAGTCGACGGTCGAACTGCCCTCAGGCGGTACTCTGGCGATGGCCGGCCTTCTGTCGGAAGACACGCGCAAGAACATCGACGGCTTGCCCGGGGTCAAGGACATCCCCGTGCTCGGCACGCTGTTCCGCTCGAACGACTTCATCAAGCGGGAGACCGAGCTCGTCGTGATGGTGACACCCTACATGGTGAAGCCGGTTGCCCGCCAGAAGCTTTCGCGTCCCGATGACGGTTTCGCGCCTGCGTCTGACCTCAAGTTCAACCTGTTGGGACACCTCAACCGTGTCTACGGCAAGGAGATCCCGCAGTCCGCCCAGGTCGGGCTCAAGGACGGCGCCGGTTTCATCATCGACTGAGCAGGATCGACGGAGACTATCATGACGTCCACGAAGTCACTTCGCGCGAGACTGCTCGGCTCGGCTGGCACCGTTGCCACCGGTCTGATCCTCGCCACCGCTGCCGCCAGCCTGACGGGTTGCCGCCCGGGCGAAGAGCCAGGTGTCCATGTCGCCAGCTGGGCGATGGTTGATGCACGCCAGCGCCACCCGATCGTTGTCACCAACGAGCCCGCCCACCTTGATCTCCGCGTCTCGTCGACCGCGCACGGTCTGTCGCCAGGCCAGCGCGCCCAGGCGATCGACTTCTTCCGCCGCTATCGCGGTACAGGGTCCGACGCAGGTCGCCTCGCGGTCGGCGTGCCGAGCGGCGGCGCCAACGATGTCGCGGTGGTGCGCGCACTCGCTGACCTCCGCGAGATCGCCCGAGACGCCGGCATCTCCGATGGCAACGTATCCGTCCGTCCGTACCGTCCTGGCCGCGACGCCAACGCACCCATCCGGATGTCGTATGCGCGTTTCGTTGCCGAAGGGCCGGAGTGCGGGCTGTGGCCGGACAACCTCGCCGACGACCGCCGCAACCTGCCGTACGCCAACTTCGGTTGTGCCGCGCAGCGCAACCTTGCGGCCCAGGTGTCCAATCCGGCCGACCTGTTGGGTCCGCGCACGGTCACGCCTGCAGCCGCCGAGCGGCGCGACGCCGTCTACGAAAAATACATCGCGGGCAAAGTCACCCATGCCGACAAGTCGAATGATGAGCGCCTGCAGGTGAAGGGTTCCCAATAGCCGGTATCAGGTCGCCTGGCTGGCGACCGCCTGAACAGCAGCCGAATGATTGTAAGCGAGGAACACTATGAGCCGCGAGCTTGCCAGACTGGACGAGATGTTGGAGGAGGTCGTCGACGAGCAGATTTCGGACCGCGCGCGCCCGATTCCGCGGATCTCGATTCAGGCGTTCTGCGATCGACCGGAAACCGCGGAGGCGATTCAGGTCGCGGCAGAAGATCGCCGGTTGATCAAGACGCACGTCAGCGTCCACATGGGTGGCGTGCATGCCGCCGTCGCGCACTACCAGGAGAGCCCGACTCCCAACCTGATCGTCATCGAATCGACGCTTGAGCAAAGAGAGTTCCTTGCCGCTCTCGATCGGTTGGCTGAATCCTGCGATGCCGGCACCAAGGTCATCGTCATCGGCCACACCAACGACGTGATCCTCTATCGTGAGGTGCTGCGGCGCGGCGTCAGCGAATATCTCATCGCGCCCGTCAGCGCACTCCAGTTCATGGAGAGCCTGTCCAATCTCTACAACGATCCGACTGCCGATCCGGTCGGCCACGTCTACGCCTTCGTCGGCGCCAAGGGCGGTGTCGGCTCGAGCACGATCTGCCACAACGTCGCGTGGACCGTGTCCGAGA
>CAZKZT010000219.1:0-6707 GCA_964557265.1 uncultured Hyphomicrobium sp. | reverse complement strand
GGCAACTGACGATTGGTTTCGCATTCTTGTTCCTTGGTGGCGGTCTCGTTTCGCTGCAGCGAAATGATCCGAGCGGCTTCGTTGCCCTCTCATGAGACGGCTTCGAGATGCGTCAGACGGGCCAGCCGGGGCACTGATGCCAGAGCACAAGGGTGTGTTGTCTAGGCATCACGCGCTCCTGGTTTAGCGATTGTGAACAAGTGCTTCAGATTGCGCGTTGAGTTTACTCTTTATTAAGATAAGGTTCGAGGCTATGATGATGACCGCTTATGCAACCATGGGGCTGGGGAAGCGCCATTTCGACGTTGCTTGAGTAGGCATTAGGTAACTGTATTTTTGTGAGCGTCGAGTATGTGGCAGACTTCGGTGCACGGCGCGACAGCTGCGTCGGGGCGGCGGTTGCTTGGGGGATATGCGCGATCTGTTGCCGCGCCTGCGATCCAGCGTCATGTCCTTCAACTTCTAACATTGGCGCAGATGCTCGCGGTCATTCTGGCCGGCGGCATCAGTAAAATTGTGTATCTCGATTGGGTGCTTGGCGGCCAGCAGGCCAGCTTGCAATATCTCGCGCCGGCTGTCGTGCTGGCGATTGCTGTCCACTATTTCTACAAGCAGATCGGGCTTCACACCTTTGACGCCCTGATGGAGCCGACGATCGGCTTCGGACGAATTTGGGCCGGGCTGGTGCTCGCCTTCATGGTGCTGCTCGGCGGCATGTACCTTCTGAAAATCGCTGAAGCCTACTCGCGGGGCTGGTTCGTCAGCTGGTTCGTGCTGAGCGCCATCGCGCTTGTGGTGGTGCGCTGGGCCTTCATGATGGGCCTCAGGCGTATGGCTCAGCTTGGCCGTCTGAAGCGGCACTACGCGGTTCTTGGTACGCGCGAGTACGTTAATTCGCTCAAGTTCGAGATCGAGAAGGATCAGCCGCACGCCATCGTTACGGCGCTCTATCTCGGCGATGCGGTCGAAGACGTGACGCGCGATGATATCGAGACGATCCGTGAGCTTGAAGCGGCGATGCACACGGGCGCTTTCGAGAAGGTGATCATCGCGCTGCCTGCCGCCGAGAAGGCGCGCATTCGTGCGGCGTTGCGGCGTCTGGCGCCGCTGGCGGCGGAGATCCTGCTGTGCAGCGATCTGTCTTCCACGCCTGTGCCCGTGCATGGCGCAAAAGCCATCGGTGGCTTACGTCTCGATGTGGCGAGCCCCGTGCCCGCCGCTGAACAGGATCGACTGGAAAAGCGCCTGTTCGACATGGTTTTCGCCTTTGTTGGCCTCGTGTTGCTCAGCCCCTTGCTGCTGGTGGTGGCGCTTGCGGTCAAGCTGGACAGCAAGGGCCCGGTTTTCTTCCGGCAGCGCCGCTATGGGCGCAACAACCGCGTGTTCCGCATCTTCAAGTTCCGGACCATGACGGTGGCGGAGGACGGTGACCGCGTCGTCCAGGCCTCGCGCAATGACGCGCGCGTGACGCGGGTCGGCCGCTTTCTACGGAAGACCAGCATCGATGAGATTCCCCAGCTCATCAACGTGCTGTTCGGTCAGATGTCGTTGGTGGGTCCGCGGCCGCACGCGCTGGCCCACGAGGAGCGCTTCGAGGAGGACTTCGATCTCTTCTCGCGCCGCCGCCGTGTCCTGCCGGGCATTTCCGGTTGGGCGCAGGTCAATGGCTACCGCGGCGAGACGAAGACGCCCGAGGATGTCGAGCGGCGCATGGAATATGATCTCTACTACATCGATAACTGGTCGATCTGGTTCGACATGGAGATCATTGTGCGGACGCTCCTGACGGTGGGACGCGGAGCCTATTAACCATTCCCGCAGCGCGACCCGGAACGGTGTCGCACGGTGCCCGGAAATTGACCGCTTTGAAAGCAGTTGCGCCTAGCTGTCAGGTGCGGCTGCCTTGGATCTTTAACCTCCTTGGTCTAGATTCAAGCGGCAAGCAGTGACGATGCCGGATTGGCTCGGTTTCTGCATGTGGCTGGATGTGGGATTTGTGTCCGGGGCGGCCGGGAGGCTTCTTCCGTTCGCGCATTCAGTCGGCAGGGCATTGAGCCGGCATTTGCAGCCGCAAGTCGGTGTGCGGCATTCCGGCGAATCGTATCGTTGCGGGTGATATGGCCCGATAATTGACAGGTCAGTTCAGCGTGGACCAGGAGTCGAGCCCCAACGACATCGCGATCATCGGTCTGGCCCTGAGGGTGCCCGGCGCGAGCAACGCGCGCGAGTTCTGGCAGAACCTGCGGGGTGGTGTCGAATCCATCACCGATCGCACGCCAGATGAACTTGTGGCCGCGGGCGAATCTCTCGAGCGAATCCGGCGCCGCAATTATGTGCCCCGCACTGCGGCGCTTCCCGGCATGGCTGATTTCGATGCGGAGTTCTTCGGCTTCAGCCCGAAGGATGCCGCGATCATGGATCCGCAGCATCGCCACTTCCTCGAGTGCACGTGGGAAGCCTTCGAAGATGCCGCACGCCCGCCGGAGAGCGTCTCCGGTCCCGTCGGCGTATTCGCGGGCTGCGGCATGGGCAGCTATTTCTATTTCAACATCTGCAGCAACCGCCAGCTGGTCGATCAGGTCGGCATGTTCCTGCTGCGCCACACCGGCAACGACAAGGACTTCCTGGCGACCCGCGCCTCCTATCTGTTCGATCTGCATGGGCCGAGCATCAACGTACAGACGGCGTGCTCGACGTCGCTCGTTGCGATCCATTACGCCGCCCAGAGTCTGCTCAACGGCGAGTGCGAGATGGCGGTCGCCGGTGGCGTTACGATCGAGCTGCCGCACAATCGCGGTTACCTGTACCAGGAAGGCGAGATTCTTTCGCCGGACGGCCATTGCCGCGCGTTCGACCATCGCTCCGCTGGCACTGTCTTCGGCAGCGGCGTCGGCGTTGTCGTGCTGCGCCGGCTCTCCGACGCGCTCGCCGATGGCGATCCGATCCGCGCTGTCATCAAGGCGACGGCGATCAACAACGATGGCGCAGGGAAAGCGAGCTACCTCGCTCCGAGTGTCACGGGACAGTCGGAAGCGATCGTCGAGGCGCAGGCGCTCGCGGGCGTCACCGCTGACACGATCCAGTATGTCGAATGCCACGGCACCGGCACCAGCCTCGGTGATCCGATCGAGATCGCGGCGCTCACGCAAGCGTTCCGCCTCGGCACCGACAAGAAGGGCTATTGCCGAGTCGGTTCGGTGAAGTCGAACATCGGCCATCTCGATACGGCCGCTGGTGTCGTGAGCGTGATCAAGGCGGTGCTGGCGATCGAGAACGGCGAGATTCCGCCGACGCTCGGCTACGAAGCGCCGAACCCCGCGATTGATTTCGAGTCGAGTCCGTTCATCGTCGCAGACAAATTGGTGGCGTGGCCGAAAGTACCGGGGCCGCGCCGGGCCGGCGTCAACTCGCTCGGTGTCGGCGGTACGAATGCGCACGCGGTCATCGAGGAAGCACCGAAGCGCGCTGCGGTCGCCAATACGGCGACATCATCCGGCCCGCAGCTTCTCGTTCTCAGCGCACGCAATCGCAAAGCGCTTGACGACGCAGGCCAGCGCCTCGCCGCTCATCTCGAAGCGAACCCCGGTCTCCGCCTGGAGGATGTCGCGCACTCGCTTCTTGACGGACGCCGGCGTTTCGATCAGCGCCGCGTCGTCGCTGTTGCCGATCGCGCCGACGCGATCAAGGCGCTGGCTCAGCCGGAGCTGCGGCGTGCGCACACGCACACGCCGATCGAGGGTATGTCGGGCGCCGTTCTTCTGTTTCCGGGTGGTGGCGCGCAGCATCCTGGCATGGGCCGCGCGCTCTATGCCGCCAACCGCGGTTTCGCCGCGACGGTCGACGAGGGCCTTTCCTATCTGCGGCCTGCGCTCGGCGCGCGCATCCGCGAGCTGTGGCTCGGCACGGCTGCGCCCACCGATGAAGCCGCCAAGGAACTGTTGCGGCCGTCGCTTCAGCTCCCGGCCATCCTGATCATCGAAGTCGCGCTGGCGCGCCTGTGGCAGGGCTGGGGTTTGAAGCCCGCCGCACTGATCGGCCATTCGATGGGCGAGTACGCCGCAGCCTGCATTGCCGGCGTGATGACGCTGGAGCGCGCCGTGCGCCTCGTGCAGCTGCGCGGCGAGCTGTTCGATGAGGTTTCCGGCGGCGGGATGCTGAGCGTGCAGATTTCGGAGGACGCGCTCAAGGCGCGCCTGCCGGACACGCTGGACATCGCCGTCATCAATGCGCCGGAGCTGTGCGTCGTGTCGGGACCCGACGCCGAGCTCGCTGCGTTCCACCAGGCGCTCGTTGCCGACGGTATCGACGCGACGCGGGTGCCGATCAATGTCGCCGCGCATTCGCGTATGTTGGCGCCGATCCTCGGACGCTTCGAAGCGTTCCTGCGGGAGACGCCACTGTCACCGCCGAAGATTCCGATCGTTTCGAACCTGTCCGGCACGTGGCTCACCGCTGCGGAGGCGACCGATCCGCTCTACTGGGTCAAGCATCTGCGCTCGACGGTGCGCTTTGCCGACGGCATCGCCGCTCTCGCCGCCGACAAGACGCGCCTCTACATCGAAGCGGGGCCGGGCCGCGTGCTCTCTTCGCTCGCCAAGGCGCAAGGCGTTGATGCGAACGCCGTCATCAACTCGCTGCCGCACGCTGACGAGGCGGTGGACGATCACCTCTATTTCCTGACGGCGGTCGGGCGCGCCTGGGCGACGGGTCTCGCGCTGCCGATTGAACGGCTCAGTGCGGGCGCCGAACCGCGCCGCGTGTCGCTGCCGACCTATCCGTTCCAGCATCAGCGCTACTTCTTTGATCGTGTGACGTCCGGCGGGGCCGAAAAGGACACCGCGGTGCCGACCAAGCGGCCGGATATGGCCGACTGGGGCTGGGCACCAGCGTGGAAGCCGGCTTACGCGGAGGGGCGCATCGGCGCCGACGCGGAGCCCGCTTCCTATCTCGTATTCCTCGACGACGCTGGTGTCGGCGATGCACTCGCGCCGCGTTTGCGCGCCAAAGGCCACAAGGTGACGACTGTCGCGCTCGGCGATGCTTTCGCGGCGCGGACAGATGGCAGCTACGTGCTCTGCCCGGAGCTCGGCCGTGAAGGGTACGACGCGCTGCTCAAGCACCTTGCTGAGAATGGCGGCATTCCTGATCGCCTCGTGCATCTCTGGCTGCTGACCGCGGATGAGAGCTTCCGTCCGGGGTCCAGTTTCTTCAATCGCAATCAAGAGCGCGGCTTCTATGCCCTGTTCTTTCTTGCGCAGGCGCTTGGCGACGCCGAGACGGCCGGCCCGGTTCAGGTCACCGTGTTGACCAACGGTGCGCAGCGCGTCGGCAGCGAACCGCTGCGCTATCCTGGAAAGGCGACGGTTCTCGGTCCGGCTCAGGTCCTGCCGCGCGAGCTGGCCAACGTCCATGTGCGCGTGATCGATGTGCCGATGATGCCCCCGCGCGCCGCGCCAGGGCTGATCGAGCTTGGCCTCAAGGCTTTCGGGGCCGGCCCTGGCATCGCGAACGACAATCGGGACATTCAGTCCGTCGTCGACTTGGTGTGGGACGATCTTTTCGCCGATCCGGCGAGCGAGGTCGTCGCCTATCGCGATGGGCGCCGCTGGATCAGGACGCATCGCGAGGTCAGCCTTGCGCCGCCGCCGGATATATCGAACCGGCTGCGCGATCGCGGCGTCTATCTGATTACCGGCGGTCTTGGCGATCTGGCGGTCGCCTGTGCGCTGGATCTGGCGCGCACGCATCGGGCCCGGATTGCGTTGATGGGTCGCCTCGAGTTGCCCGCACGCGCGGCGTGGCCCGCCTATCTCGAAGCGCGCGGCACGACCACGCGCATCGGCCGCGCCATCGCGTCGATCCAGTCGATCGAAGCCGCTGGCGGCGAGGTTCTCTATGTCTCCGCTGATCTCACCAACCCGGAAGCGGTGCGTCAGGCGATCGACGATGTGAAGCAGCGGTTCGGCGCGCTCAACGGCGTGCTCCATGCGGCCGGCGTCGTGAAGGATGATCTGATCCAGCTCAAGTCCGTGACCGATGTCGAGGACGTGCTGGCGCCGAAAGTGCTCGGCACCATGGTGCTCGACGAGGCGCTGGCGGATGAGCCGCTCGATCTGATGGTGCTATTCTCCTCGACCAGTACGGACACGACGCCTGCGGGTCAGGTCGATTACGTCGCCGCCAACGCCTATCTCAATGCCTATGCGGAGAGCCGCGCGGGCGCGGGAGCAGGCAAGCCCCACGTTGTCGCGATCCATTGGGGCGTGTGGAGTGGCGTCGGCCTTGCGGCTCGCGCGATCCATGATGCCGAAAGCGATACGCCGCCGACCACCGTCGATGCCGCGAGCCAGCCGTTGTTCGAGGATCGCGTGCACGAGGAAGGCGCAGGCGACTGGCTCCAGTTTCGCGCTGATCCGGCGTGCCAATGGCTGCTCGATGAGCATCGCCTGAAGACCGGTGAGGCGGTCTGGCCCGGCACCGGCTATATCGAGTTGATCGCCGAGGCGGCCCGCGAATTCGGCATCCATGGCGCGATCGAGATCAAGGACGTCTCGTTCCTCCGGCCGCTGCATGTACCCGATGACGCGACGCGCGACGTGCGCGTGCTGGTGGCGCGGGATGGCCAGCGCTTGCGCATCGCCATCGAGAGCCACGTCGAGATCGACGGTGGCGCCGCTTGGCTGCGTCACGCGGAGGCGACGGCTGCG
>CAZKZT010000218.1:0-6720 GCA_964557265.1 uncultured Hyphomicrobium sp. | reverse complement strand
GCCTGCGATCGCTCAAAACCGGCACATATTGGAGCGGAATTTTCTCATTCGAGGCAATAAGCTTATAACCTTCGTGTCAGAGTAAACGCGAAGTTAGGAATTGGCGACCATTGTCCCCTGATGGGGAGGCAGCCGCGTCGGCCCCGCGCCGCCTCGATGGCAGTCAGGATCGCCAGGTGACGACGATCACGACCATTTCTGAACCAATCCAGCGGGAAGCGGGGGTGAGCCCGCGCCGGCCACGGATCGTGCGCGAGCATCCGGGCTTCAAGGTCCGCGAGGCGCGCGAGCGGCTGGCCAACGGGAGCGGCGTCAAGCCCGAGTTCGAGCACGAAATGATGCTGATGTTCGTGCGCAACGAACTCAGCGCCGTGGCGACCATCCAGCTCCTCGCGGTGATCTTCTCCCTCGCCTCGATGTTCTGGGCCACGAAGACCGAGGCGATCCTGTGGCTGGCCCTGGTCATCAGCGCCAAGGTGATGCTGCTCGAGCTGTGCCGCCGCTTCGTCGCGACACCGAGAAGCGCAATCAACATCAAGGTCTGGCGGCGCCGGCTGATCCTCGCCGAAACCTTCAACGGTGTCGTCTGGGCAGGCTTCGCGCTGGTCGGCCTCGGCGCGACGGATCAATCCTCGCACGTCTTCATCTTCGCATCGCTGATCGTCGTGCTCGCGATCCGTATGACATTCGCCTCCACGGTGCTGCCGATCCTCTACGTCGGCACGATCCCGATGACGATTGCGGTCGTGTTTCGCCTGATGATGCTCGGCCACCCCTTCTATTGGGCGATGGCGTCGATGGCGCTCGGCGTACACGTCTACTTCATCTTCCTCGCCAAGGGCCTCAACACGACAGCCATGGCGATGCTCGAGTTCCGCGCCGAGAAAGACGCGCTGATCGCCGAGCTCGAGCAGGAGAAATCGACATCCGACGACGCACGCCGCCGCGCTGAATCGGCGAACGTGGCCAAATCACGCTTCCTCGCGACGATGAGCCATGAGCTGCGCACGCCACTCAACGCGATCCTCGGTTTCTCAGAGGTGATGAAAACCGAGCTGCTCGGGCCGATCAAAAACCCAACCTACAAGGAGTACGCTGCCAACGTGCACTACAGCGGCAGCCACCTCCTGCATCTGATCAACGAGATCCTCGACATCTCGCGCATCGAGGCAGGCCGCTACGACCTGCACGAGGAATCGCTGCGTCTCATCGACATCGTCGATGATTGCCATCGCCTGCTGAAGCTGCGCGCGGAGAGCAAGGGCCTGGAATTCGACATCGATCTCGACGCGACGCTGCCGATGATCTGGGCGGACGAGCGCGCGATGCGCCAGATCTGTCTCAACCTGCTCTCCAATGCGCTGAAATTCACGCCCAAAGGCGGGCGGATCACGGTCCGCGTCTATTCCGAGCCGTCAGGCGGCCAGACGCTCAGCATCCGCGACACCGGCCCGGGCATCCCCCGCGACGAGATCCCGCGCATCATGCAGGCGTTCGGCCAGGGTTCGCTGGCGCATCAGAACGCCGAGGGGGGTACCGGCCTCGGCTTGCCCATCGTCAAGAGCCTGGTCGAGTTGCACGAGGGAACCTTCGAACTCCGCTCCGAGCTGCGGCGCGGCACCGAGGTTCTTGTCACCCTGCCGCGCCAGCGGGTGATGGAAGCCATGCCGCCGCTGCAGCCGCTCGGCCGCGAGCGCCACCGCCCAGCCGCACCATTGCCGAGACAGAGCGCGCCCGAGAGGCGCTACGCCGCCAGCGTTCATTGAGTCATCGCAGCGCGCACACCGGGCAGACATTGCCACGCGCACCGCGCGATCCTATCTAACGGCGTACAACCGCGCAGTTTGCCTCGTTGCACACGCATCGGCGAACCGCGCCTTCGACCCTCTCGGCCCGGTGGCGACATGGAAAGCCCGTGCATCGATGTTTGCGTCATGGACACGCAGTCGGACCTATGCGCCGGTTGCGGACGGACGCTCGCCGAAATAGCTGGATGGAGCAGCTTCACGCCCGCAGAGCGCCGCAAAATCATGGCGGAGTTGCCAACGCGTATGCGTGGCGCGGCACGGACCACCGACGCGGTCGCGTCTGGCGGATAGGATACGGATAGGGACACGAGATGGGTTGGCTCCTCGTCCTCATGGTGCTGATCGGCGCCGTCGCCCTGCTGATTGCAGGTGACGCGACGCTGTTCGGCCTCGCCTGGCCGGACCTCGCCGCCGCCGGCTTCATTGGCGCCTTCCTGGTCGTGATCATCCTTTCGCTCGCGGGCTCGTACCGCGGCCGCACGCTTCACGCTGCCCGCGATTTCCTGGCCTGGGCGGCAATCGCCCTGGTGCTGGTCGCCGCGTACAGCTTCCGCGATGAAATCACCGAGATCGCGTACCGCGTCCGCGGCGAGCTGACCCCCGCCGGCAACGCCGTCACCATCGTGAGCACGACGCCGGGGGCGCAGGCCGTCCGCATCCGCAAGCGCCGCGACGGCCATTTCATCGCCAATGCCAAGATCAACGGTCAGGCCACGTCACTGCTGGTCGACACCGGCGCCTCGACCGTCGTCATTCGCGAAGCCGATGCCGTCCGGCTCGGTGTCGACACTCGCCGCCTCTCCTATACGGTGCCGGTACAGACCGCCAACGGCGTGACCTATGCCGCGCACGTCCGCCTCAACAGCATCAGCATCGGCCCGATCACCGTGCAGGGCGTGGACGCGCTGGTCTCGAAGCCCGGCGCGCTGCGGGAGAACCTGCTCGGTATGAGTTTCTTAAGCCGTCTGCGTTCATATGAATTTTCCGGGGAGTTCCTGACGCTGCGCAGCTGAGGTTTACGCCCAGCCGTCGCCGGGCCCCTCAGGTTGTATGCTCAGGCGGAAGTCCCGTTCGCATGGCCCTTTCGCATTCCGCAACGAACGCCTTGAGGCTCGCGACCATCTGGGTCGCGCTGGCCGGCGTCGGCGGCGTGGCGCTGCTCAACTTCGATCTCATTCGCGATGCCGCCGGGCTGCGTTTCGAGACGGAGGATTTTGCCCCCCGCGTCACGCCCGCCGCGGCATCCGATGCCTCCGGCAACCGCCCATCCGGCGCTGAACAGCAGGAAGAGCCCCCCCGCATCCAGGCGAGCCGGACGGTTCACCTCCGGGCCGGGCCCCATGGCCATTTCTACAGCCGCATCCACGTCAATGGCCGCGCCGTCGAGGCGATGGTCGATACCGGCGCCTCGATCGTTGCCCTGACCTACGAGGACGCAATCAGCGCCGGCGTGACCGTCCGCGATCCGGACTTCACCTACCGCGTCAGTACCGCCAATGGTATCGCCCGCGTCGCCATCGTCACTCTCGATACGGTCTCCATCGACGACATTCGGGTGCGCAATGTCCGCGCCGCGGTCGCCGAACCTGGCAAGCTGACCAAGTCGCTGCTCGGCATGAGTTTCCTCGGCCAGTTGCGCCGCACCGAGATGAGCCGCGGCGTCCTCGTCCTCGAGGAATAGCCGCGCTCCGGCGCCCTCCGGCGCGCCACACCAGCGGTCCGTCATTCGCGGTACCAAGCCCGTTCTCACCGCGATCGTCGCCATGCCCGCCCGCCGAAACCACCCGCGCGCAGCTTGCTCCGCCGTGCCCGGAGCGCTATGTCCTCACGCTAGAAGCAGGCCGGAAGGCCGGACCTGCATAAAAGAGCGTAAACCACGCCTTCCAGGAGGAAACTGCATGATCTCACGTCGTCGCGTGTTGACTGTCGGCTCGTCGGCTCTGGCTGGCGGTATCATTGGCGCACCGTTCATCGCCCGCGCCCAGTCGGCCGAATTCAGCTACAAGTACGCCAACAACCTGCCGCTGACGCACCCGATGAACGTCCGCGCCCGCGAGATGGCCGAGGCGATCAAGAAGGACACCAAGGGCCGCGTCGAGATCGCCATCTTCCCGAACAACCAGCTCGGCTCCGACACCGACATGCTGAGCCAGGTCCGCTCCGGCGGCATCGAGTTCTTCACGCTTTCGGGCCTCATCCTCTCGACGCTCGTCCCCGCGGCGTCGATCAACGGCATCGGCTTCGCCTTCCCGAACTACGACACCGTGTGGAAGACGATGGACGGCGACCTCGGCGCCTACGTCCGCGGCCAGATCGCGAAGGCGAACCTCGTCGCGATGGAGAAGATCTGGGACAACGGCTTCCGCCAGACGACGACATCGACCAAACCGATCACCACCGTCGACGACTTCAAGGGCATCAAGATCCGCGTGCCCGTGTCGCCGCTGTGGACGTCGATGTTCAAGGCGCTCGAATCCGCGCCCGCCTCGATCAACTTCAACGAGGTCTACACCGCGCTCCAGACCAAGGTCGTCGACGCGCAGGAGAACCCGCTCGCGATCATTTCCACCGCGAAACTCTACGAAGTGCAGAAGTACTGCTCGCTCACCAACCACATGTGGGATGGCTTCTGGTTCCTCGCCAACCGCCGCGCCTGGACAGCGCTGCCGGAGGATCTCCAGAAGATCGTCGCGCGCAACATCAACGATGCCGGCATGAAGGAGCGCGCCGACGTCTTCCAGCTCAACGCCGGCCTCCAGAAGGAACTCGCCGACAAGGGCATGGCGTTCAACCAGCCGAATACCGACAGCTTCCGCGACAAGCTGCGCACCGGCGGCTTCTATGCCGAGTGGAAGGGCAAATACGGCGACGATGCCTGGGCCATCCTCGAAAAGGCGGTCGGCAAGCTCGCCTGATCGCAGATGAAACACCATCCGCCGCGTGCACCCCACGCGGCGGAGTGCTTTCCGGGGGGCGGGCGGCATGGCTGCGACGGACCACACGATCGACATCGCCGACCTGAGCGAGAGCCGCGAACCACCACGCGCGGGCTCGCTCTGGATGCGGCCGCTCGAGATGATTGCCGCGACACTGCTCGTCGCGATCGTCCTGCTGCTGCTTGCGGGCGTAACATCGCGCTACGTCTTCTCGCTGCCAGTGGTGTGGATCGACGAGGTCGCGTCGCTGTGCTTTCTCTGGCTCGCCATGCTCGGCACCGCGATCGCCCTCGACCGCAACGAGCATCTGCGATTGACGATCGTGCTGCGCCTCTTTCCGGAGCCGACACAGCGGTTTCTCGAAACACTCGGCTGCCTCATCATCGCGACATTCCTGATCGCGCTGATGCGCCCCGCGGTGGAGTACGCGATGGAGGAATGGGCGATCATCACGCCCGCCCTCAATATTCCGAACAGCTTCCGCGTCTCCGCGATCCCGTTCGGCTTCGCCGTCATGCTGGTGATCATACTGACCTACGCGGTGCAGACGTCGCGCGTGCGCGATCTCGTCCTCTCCGCGCTCATCATCGGCGCGATCGCGCTGGTGCTCTGGTACTTCACGCCAACCCTGATCCGCGCCGGCAACACCAAGATCATCCTCTTCCTCGTGGTCTTCGTCGCCATCGCCCTTGCCATGGGCGTACCGATCGCGTTTTGCTTCGGCATCGGCACGCTGACCTACCTCGCCTTCGCGACACGCGTCTCGACCTTCGTCATGATCGGGCGCATGGACGAAGGCATGTCGCACCTGATCCTGATCTCGGTGCCGATCTTCGTGCTGCTCGGCTGTATTCTCGACCAGACCGGCATGGGCAAGGCGATCGTCGACTTTCTCGCCTCGCTGCTCGGCCACGTGAAAGCCGGCATGTCCTACGTGCTGCTCTGCTCGCTGTTCGTCGTCTCCGGCATCTCGGGCTCGAAGGTCTCGGACATGGCGACGGTCGCCCCGGCGCTGTTCCCCGAAATGAAGAGGCGCGGTCACAAACCGCGCGAAATGATCGCCCTATTGGCGACCGGCGCGGCGATGGCCGATACGGTGCCGCCGAGTATCGTGCTGATCGTCCTCGGCTCGGTCGCCGGCGTCTCGATCGCGGGGTTGTTCACCGCCGGCATCGTGGTCGCGCTGGTGCTGCTCGGGGCGCTGATCGGCATCGCCCGCTGGAAGAGCCGCCACGAGAGCATGGAAGGCGTCAGGCGCGCGCCGATGAAAGTGGTTGGCTGGACGCTGCTGATCGCGGGCCCAGCGCTGGTGCTGCCGTTCCTGATCCGCAGCGCCGTCACCGGCGGCGTCGCCACCGCGACCGAGGTCTCGACCATCGCCGTGCTCTACGCGCTGATCGCCGGCATCCTGCTCTACGGGGGTATCACCTGGCGCACGTTCTACAAGATGCTCGTCGAGACGGCGGCGCTGACCGGCGCGATTCTCATCATCCTCGGTACGGCCCTCGCGATGGCCTGGGCGATCACGCAGGCGGGAATAGCCCAGCAGCTCGCAACGCTGATGACGGGTA
The DNA here is from genome assembly GCA_964557265.1 of uncultured Hyphomicrobium sp. Taxonomy (GTDB): domain Bacteria; phylum Pseudomonadota; class Alphaproteobacteria; order Rhizobiales; family Hyphomicrobiaceae. The sequence goes on along the minus strand of CAZKZT010000218.1, from coordinate 405 downwards.
TGCCGGGCGGCTGGATCACCTACATGGGCGTCACGATCGTCGTGTTCCTGTTCCTCGGCTGCATCCTCGAAGGTTTGCCCGCAATCGTGCTGATGGCGCCGCTGATGTTCCCGATCGCCAAGCAGCTCGGCATCAACGACATCCACTATTCGATGGTCGTCGTCACCGCGATGAACATCGGCCTGATGGCACCGCCGATCGGGATCGGCTTCTACCTCGCCTGCAAGATCGGCAACGTCCCACCCGACGAAGCGATCGGCGCGATCTGGCCCTACCTCGGCGCCCTGGTGATCGGCCTGATCGTCATCGCCGCCGTGCCGTGGCTCTCGATCGGATTATTGTAGGCGCAGGCCTCGACACGCCCGGGCCTTCACGCGCGGTTGACGGCCATGCCAGTTGGCGGAA
>CAZKZT010000217.1:0-6740 GCA_964557265.1 uncultured Hyphomicrobium sp. | reverse complement strand
AGGGCGCGCTTGACCTTGATCATGTCGGTCACCGGGATGCCCTCGGTGATGCAGATGATCAGCGGGATCTCGGCGTCGATCGCCTCCAGGATCGCGTCAGCGGCATAGGGTGGCGGCACGTAGATCGAGGTCGCGGTGGCACCGGTCGCCTCCTTGGCCTCCTTGACCGTGTCGAAGATCGGCACGCCGGCGAGTTCCGGATCGGGATGCTTGGAGCCGCCCCGGCCTGGCGTGATGCCGCCGACCACCTGGGTCCCGTAGGCCTTGGCCGCCTTGGTGTGGAATGTCCCCTGGCTGCCAGTGATGCCCTGGCAGAGGACCTTTGTGCTCTTGTCGACGAGGATGGCCATCAGCGGTTCCCTGGTTGCACGCGCGTTCTTGTCCGACAGATTGCACACGCGATCAAGTCCTGCAAACGGGACCGGGGTCATGCCTTCGACCAACGCGACGGTGTCTTTGAGCGAATGGCTGACATATTTCGGCCCGACTGTGCCGCGTCGGGCTGCGAGCCTCGTCGATGAGAGGTCTATCCTCAATCGCCGCGCCCCCGGCAGGCGACAGTCAGACCATTCAGCGCTAAGCTTTCGCGGAATCCTCATAGGCGGCGGCACAATTGAGAAACAGGCAGCTAGGAAAAGTTGAAGCGGGCGAGGCGGTCCGAACGGCACGCGTTCACGCCGGACTTGGGTCAGGGTCCCGGTTCGGGGTCGTCGTCTGCGGCCCTGCAGCCGCGTCTCATGAGATCACACGCGAGCTCGAACGACTGGCCGCAGCCGAAGTCGACCTGGGCCTCGACATCAGCACCATCGCCACAGACGCGCCGGCGGCGGATGCCTCCGGTCGGCCGCTTCTCGATGCGCTGGCCGCTGCCACGCTTGCAATCGTGGTGATCGATGGCACCAGCGGCTTCGATGCGGGAACCCGGGACACGTCACTCCTCGCCTATCACCTCACCGGCGCATCCCCGATCCTGGTGTTCGCCGGGCCCGCGCGCGCTGATCGCGCAGCCGACGCCCGGATCTCTGCCGAATGGGAGCGCTTCGCGCAGGACCTCGGCGTCCCGATGCCCGATCGCGAGATCATCGATACGACCCAGCGCGGCGGCGGCGGTCTGCTGCTGCTCGCCAGCACCGTCGAACGGCTGGCGCGGGCCCGCCTCGCGCGCCTGTCCGGCAACCCGTCGCTGCGCGGCTGGATCGGCGATAGAGCGTCCGGCGTCACGGGCGCCTCCGCGACGATCGACGTCGTTCTCGTCAGCAGCGGCGCTTCGACCGGTGACGATATCGTCCTCCTCCCCTCCGCGACAACCGCGAGGATCGAAGCCGTCGAGCCGCTGCAGGCCCGGCCGGACGATGCCGGCCCGCGCGTCGCGATCACACTCGACCGGCCCGTGCCGCCGGTTGCCGACCGCGTGATCGCTTCCTCCGGCACCCGGCCCGAGAACGCCGACCAGATCGTTGCGCACCTCACCTGGCTCGGGCGCAAACCCATGCTGCCCGGGCGCAGCTATGTGGCGCGCCTCGGCACCCAGACGACACGCGCGCAAATCGGCCTGATCAAGCACCGCCTCAACCCAGCCACGCTCGAGCCGATCGCCGCGCGCCGGCTGTCGTCCGGCGAGGTCGGCTTGTGCAATGTCTCCTTCGCCGAACCTCTGGTCTTCGATACCGCGGATCGCAGCGATCCCGGCCGTCGCCCGTCGTCCCGCTTTGTCCTCGAGGACGCGCTCGATGGCGGCGTCGTAGGGATCGGCGAGATCGCCTTCGCGCTGCGGCGCGCCACCAATATCCATTGGCAGAAGCAGGCCGTCGACAAGGCCGCACGTGCGGCGCTGAACGGACAGCAGCCGGCGTGTCTCTGGTTCACCGGGCTCTCGGGCAGCGGCAAGTCGACCATCGCCAACGGACTGGAAAAGCGGCTCCACGCGATGGGACGCCACACCTACATGCTCGACGGCGACAACGTACGCCACGGCCTCAACCGCGACCTCGGCTTCACCGACGCCGACCGCGTCGAGAACATCCGGCGCATTGCAGAAGTCGCAAAGCTGTTCGTCGATGCGGGACTGCTGGTCCTCGTGTCATTCATCTCGCCGTTCCGCGCGGAGCGCCGCATGGCGCGCGGCTTGCTCGGGCAAGGCGAGTTCCTGGAGATTTTCGTCGATACGCCGATCGAGATCTGCGAGCGGCGCGACCCGAAGGGCCTCTACGCCAAGGCACGCGCGGGAAAACTCAAGAACTTCACCGGGATCGACAGCCCTTACGAGGCACCCGAACACGCCGAGATCCGCATTGCCGGAGGCAGCGAGCCGGCTGACGTCTTGGTCGACCGCCTGCTCGAAGACCTGAAGCGCCGCGGCCTCGTCTGACGCGATCGCATCGACTGTTGCATGACTGCCTGTCGAAAACCGCTTCGTGCCTTCACACGCGCACCCGCTTTCGCCATCTTGTAACCGTACCCGTCGCTAGAGCGGCAAGCCGACATCCCGCGGCCGCCGCAAGCGGAGGCAAGCCGGTATGGTCTTGCGGAGTAGTCATGCGCAGGCGTCCGAGGCGGCAGGCACGGCCGCGATGCTCGATCCTGAGCGGCGCGCGGTCCGATCCCACGAGTACGCGCACGCGCCGTTCGACCTGATCGATCCCGACATTCCGCCGAGCGGCGAGCGCGCCGTCGCCGATCTTGCGGTGTCGTTCCCCGCGCTCCTGTTTGCATTGAAGACGGGCTATGCGACGCGGGATCGCCGTCGCGCTTGCTTGCAGGCGGTGGTGTCGGGTGCACGCCTGAAGACGGCGGCAGAAATGCTCGGCCTGCCATTCTGGATGCGCCGCCTGCCGGCTGCCGCGCTCACCGGCCCTTTGCCGGAGTTGCCGGATGATCGTGATTTCGCGCTGGCTGTCGTGCCGGCGCTGCCGAAGTCTCCCGAAGCCGTCCTGCCGTGGCTCGAATTCCTGAGCCTTGCCGAGCGGATCGGCGGTCGCGAAGTCTGCCTCTGGTTCCTGCGCAATCCCCGTTTGACGCCGCCGCTCGCACAAATGCCGGATGCCCTGTGGATGCTCGCCTGGGCATTCTACGCGAAGCAGCCCGACAGCCTCGCTGGCCGCATTCAGCGGCGCCCGTGGACGGCGCGCATCGGCGCGCGCGTCGCGCGTGAGGAAACCGTGAACTGGCGCAAGCGCATCGAGGGGTTGCTGGCGCTCGGCACCGGCTTTCCTGACACCTGGTTCGCCGACGGGACCGCGATGGGCTACGCGTTCGTCGCGCTGCGCACACCGGAGGACCTGTTCGCCGAGTGCGCCGCGATGCGCAATTGCCTGGATCTTTATGCGCTGCGGCTCGGCCATATGCGATCGCGCCTGTTCAGCGTTCGCGCGAAGGGAAAGCCCATCGCGACCCTTGAACTCGGCCTGCGCAACGACGAGGTCGGCGTGCCGTTCATCGTGCAGCTCCGCGGCATCGGCAATCGGCGCGCGGGGCCGCCCGTATGGCAGGCGGTGCACGCATGGATGGGCAGCCAGTCGTTCGCGCATCTCGACCGGGCGCCGCGTCCGAAGCGCATGTCGCTGGTGCTCAGGCGCAAGATATGGGCGCCGCTGACGGACGCCGCAGCAGCGGCGGACATGACACACTTGATCGAGCCGCTGACGATCGGCCGCACGGCGCCGCGCCGAAAGGCTGTGAGCGCGCCGTAAAGCGCGCCGCCTGTGCCTCCAGACCGACGGACCGGCTAAGCGGCCCGCCCCTCTTCATCGCGCCGGCGAGGCGCGCTCTCAGGCAGCCCCCAGTTCGCGAAGTTGAAGACGTCAGGAAAGGTCAGCGTATCGCGCTCGCGCGCCGACTGAGACGAGCCCGGTTCACGCGCGGCCTTGGCGTCGGCATCGAGTGACCCGAGCGCCAGCACGATGCGCCGCGCGCACGTCGAATAATCCTCGAAAGCCGTCTGCCAGAACCGTGTCTGGGCAACAAACAGGTCCTGCGGACCGCGGCATTGCGCCAGTGTACCAGGGATGTCGAGATAGGCGCGTGCCCGGCGACCTGCGAGCGACATCAGCTCGAGGTTGGTGCACGCTGCACCTTTCACCATCGGTGTGACCGACCGGGCTACCGGCTCGGTCGCGGCAACGAGCCGCTGGAAGTAGACGTTGTCCGGCTGATCCGCCCGACCTGGGTTTCGACTTGTCATGGTGCCGCACTCCTTCCTTGGCCGCTCAGGCCATGGCACTCGGGTCTCTCTCCCCCTTCTCTCGCGTCGGCTCTTGATGGCCTCTCCGGTCTGCGCGGGCCCCGCACGCGACCACGACCGCGCCAGCCCACCGGCGCGATCTTTAACCACGTTAGCGCAATCCCACCGGCGGCGCATTGATCTTGCGCAAGCTCCGGAGCGGAAACGCCAATTTCAGAGATTTGGAGCGGGCGGCGGGCGCCGGCAGGCTCAGCCTTTGCCGACGCCTTCCATATAGTCGCCGAGAAGCTGCTCGGAGATCCGGCCGGGCTGATAGTTGTACGGCCCGATCTCGCGCACCGGAGTCACCTCGGCTGCCGACCCCGTGATGAAGCACTCGGTGAAGCTCGACAGCTCCTCCGGCATGATGCGCCGCTCGACGACCTCGATGCCGCGCTTCTTCGCAAGGTCGATCACGGTCTCGCGGGTCAGGCCGGCGAGGAAGCAATCGGCGATCGGCGTGTGCAGCTTGCCGTCCTGGACGAAGAAGATGTTGGCGCCGGTGCATTCCGCGACGCGGCCCTGCCAGTCGAACATCAGGGCATCCGAGTAGCCCTTCTTCTCGGCGCGATGCTTCGAGATCGTGCAGATCATGTAGAGGCCGGCAGCCTTCGCCATTGCCGGCGCGCAGGCCGGATCGGGACGGCGGTAGTCCGCGATGTCGAGACGGATGCCGCGCATGCGCTCGGCCGGATCGAACATCGACGGCCACGTCCAGGTGGCGATCGCGACATGGATCGGATTCTGCTGGGCGGCGACCGCCATCATCTTCTCGCCGCCGCGGAAAGCGACCGCGCGCACATACTTGTTGCCGCCGCCATTGACCTTCAGGATCTCTGCCTTCGCGGCTTCGAGCACGTCGACCGAATAAGGGATCGTGAAATCCATGATTTCGGCGGAGCGATGCAGACGCTCGGTGTGCTTGCGCGACTTGAAGACATGACCGTTGTAGGCGCGTTCGCCTTCGAACACGCAGGAACCGTAGTGCAGGCCATGGGTGAGCACGTGCACCCGAGCGTCCGACGACGGGATGATCTTGCCGTTGTACCAGATCTGCGGATCGCCGAAGTAGATGAACTCGGAAGCCATGCGCGTATCCTCTCGCGAGACTGAATGCGGACCGCCAACGCCCCGGCATCGGCCGCAGACCCGCTGCTCAGCGAGCGTTCGACCGCCATGGATTTGCGCAGATCGATCCTTTGGCGCCTTATCGGAGCCGCGCATCGCGACGGTGGAAAACCTCCCCCGGCGACACCCGTTCCAACCTTACGCCGATCGCCCAAACGGGGACTTTCTGCGTAATAAAGCACTTGCCACCGGTAACAATCGACTTCAAATATGTCAATATGACTGACGTAAATTCAGGTCGCCCCTCCACCCCGCGCATGACGGCGCCGGCGGTGTCGAGCGCCCCCAAAACGGCGGCGATCGAAGAGGCGTCCCCAGAGGCGGTGCAGCTCATCGAGCTGCTGTTTTTCGCCTATCGAGACTTTACCGGCGATGCCGACGCGATCCTGGCCGAATACGGCTACGGCCGCGCCCACCATCGCGTGCTTCATTTCATCACCCGCTATCCGGGTCTGCGCGTCGCCGACCTCCTTCTGATTCTCAACATCACAAAGCAGAGCCTCGCCCGCGTCCTGCGCCAGCTCGTCGAGGGTGGCCTCGTCATCCAGTCGGCGGGCAACACCGACCGCCGCGAGCGCCGCCTTCATGTGACCCCCGCCGGACGGGCGCTGATGCGCCGCCTGATGGAGGCACAGACCCGCCGCATCAGGCGCGCGACCGGGCTCACCGGCAGCGGCGCGGAAGCCGCAATCCAACGCTTCCTGTCGGCCATGATCGAGCCGGAAACCCGCGCGATGGTGACCTCTCTCCTCAACCCTCCAGCGTCTCCCGAAGACCTCAACGGTGAGTATCAGCCATGACGGTCGCCACCTCTCTTGCCCGCAAGGAACCGCTCCCCGACAACGCTCCGCACGTGTTGCTGGTCGATGACGACCACCGCATCCGCGAGCTGCTCGGACGCTACCTCCAGGACAGCGGCTTCCGCGTCACCACCGCACGCGATACCCAGACGGCACGCGCCGCCATGCGCGGCCTCGCGTTCGATCTCGTGATCCTCGACGTCATGATGCCGGGAGAGAGCGGTCTCGACCTCGCGCGTGAGCTCAAAGGCATCGCGCCGATCCCGATCTGCATGTTGACCGCGCGCGCGGAACCCGAGAACCGCGTCGAAGGGCTCGAAGCCGGTGTCGACGACTATGTGACCAAGCCGTTCGAGCCGCGCGAGCTGGTGCTGCGCCTGCAGAATATCATGCGGCGCGGCCGCATCGGACATGAGCCGCGCGACGAAATCCGCATGGGCGACTACGCCTTCAGCATCGAGCGCGGTGAGTTGAAGCGCGGCGACGAGACAATCAAGCTCACCGAGCGCGAGCGTGACCTGCTGCGCCTGTTCGCCTCGCGGCCCGGCTCGCCGATCGCGCGCCACGAGCTGGCCAGCGACGACTCGACCGGC
>CAZKZT010000216.1:0-6748 GCA_964557265.1 uncultured Hyphomicrobium sp. | reverse complement strand
GTCAGCCTTTGGCGGAATCACCGCCGTCGAGCAAGCGCGCTCCAAGTCTTTGATTGAGAGTCTGATTCACGCTCCCAATGGAAGCTCAAGCGCTTCCATCTCGACCGATTAAAGACACTTTCTCTTTGCGGAGCAGCGCCAGGCCGGTCAGCCGCTGGCGTCGCCGAGGCAAGCGCGCGGGCAATGCGGCGCACGTCCAAGCATGTGCCCCAGCGCGCGGCCGTTCGCCGGCGTGCAGATGTAGGAGAGATACGCACGATCATCGACCGAGTAGCGCGGCACACTGCACGACTTCTCGATCGTGCGCTCGGCCTCCGACCACAGCGTCGTAACGAGGCGCTTCACATCCGGCCGATGCAGCCCGGCCCAGGTCCGCGCATCCTCCTTCTCGGCATACGACACGTAGGCCATCAGGAACGCCATCATCGCGGACATGCCATCGCGATGACCGAGGCGTGTGTCCTTCGGCGCAATCGCCTGCGTTTCGATCGCCGTATTGAGATCGTGGACGTAGGAATTGAACTCGTCGATGAGATAGGTGAAGTCGTCGGCCGACGAGGCACCGCCCGGCAGCAGGTACGTCTTCACGAAATCATCCGAGCGCGAGAACTGACGGGCGATGCGCCCGGGCGGTGCAAATTTCTCGAGCGCAGGGATGCGCTTGATCTGGCGGCCGTCGATGAGCGGGAAGGCGTCGAGCTGCTCGGTCAGCATGTGCACGGCCTCGTGCACCGCCGTCGTCAGTCCACGCTGGCGGTCATCACAGAGGATCCAGGTGGTGAACATCTTCTTGTCAGCGATGCGCTCGTAGATGCGGTAGCCGTCCGGTGACTGCTCACGGAGCTGGGCGAGCGCTTCCGCGCGGCAGTGGGCGTTGCCTTTGCCACCCCCCTCGCCATGATCGGCGCGCCACGTCCCGTCAGCGCTCGAGACGACCATCGGGATCACGACATTGCGCGGGCTCGTGCGCTCACTGCTCTCCGGCGTCTCGACTGTGGGCGCCGGCCTCGTGCGCTCAAGTGGTACAGCCGGCGGCGGTTCCGGTGCGGCACGCGTCGGCGCGGGCGCCGGCGGCACCATCGGTGTCAGCGACGCAACCTGCGTACGCACGTCGACGGGCGAAATCGCAGGCAGGCCGTCGACCGCGGCACTCGCGACGCGCTTCGGCGGCGTCGCAAGCTTGATCGGCTCCACGAGTTGGGCGACCCGGCGCTTGATCTCTGAAGGCGTGTGCGGTCCGAGTGCAGGATGAGAGCGGATGCGGCGCGCGGATTCGGCGAAATGCTCGGTGCGCAGCGCCGCAGATCCCTGTCCGCGGGCGATGTCGCTGGCGCCGAGCCGCGACGGCGCGGCCATGTCGACCGTGACTTCCTTGCAGCTCGGGACGAATGCAACCATCAAGCCTGCGACCAGCAATGTCGCGCGCGAGGTCACACGTGAACTCGCCGGCCGGATCATACGCGAATACATGAATGATCTCCGTGGACGACCACGAATTGTTTACTGGCTGTTAGACCCCCGAATGTCCGAAAGGCGGCGATGCGATGGCCGCATCGCGTCGTTTTTCAGTCCATGCAGAAGAGTTTTCATCGCCGCACGCTCGGCCGCTCGACCAGGATGCGATCTTCGCGCGCTGCAAATCCGAGCTGTCGCCGCGCAAGTTCCTCGACGTAGTCGAGGTCGGCATTGGGCTCATCGAGGAGCGCAAGCTCGCGCTCCAATCGGGCGCGCACGGTCTCGAGGGACTTGATCTCCCGCTCCAATGTGGCGGAGCGTTCGATCAGACGTGTCCGTGTCTCGAGACCGTGTCGACCCTTGATCGTGTGATAGCCGAAGTAGATCGCCATGCCGCCGCAGAGAAGCAAAACCGATACCTGCCGCTTGCTGACCATCGTGCCATCAAACCATTCGTTACTGTGCGACCGGGACCAACGCGAAACAGGGTCGCGGTACGAAAACGACTGTAGGCGGGCAGGGTTAAGCGACAGTAAAGCGCTGGCGCATTGCGCGGCACACGGGGGGGCGGCGGCGCTCAGAAGCGCATGAGCGCGTTGATCGTCGCATAGAGGTGGCTGTCGCGGTCGTCGTCGGCCACGCCAGCCGACAGCGAGACCTCGCCGCCCTTCCACTCGAAACGCGCAAAAGCGCCGTAGCGCCACGCCGCGACTCCGCTGTCCGCTTCAGCATCGACCGCTGACCAGTACCCGGCTTCCGGGCCAATCGAGAGCGATGGAAGGATGCGGTAGCCGAGGCGCATCCGCGCCGTCGTCGTATTGCGCAGGCTGGTCCATCCCGCGTCGAGCTGAGCGAACGCGGCCGGCGTCAGATTGAGCCAGCTTTCGACGAGCACCTTGGCGGAAAGGCCGCTCCCAGGCGAGCCGCCATCGGCGCCGTCCTGAAGCCATTGCTCGTTGGTGTAGGCAATACCGGCATACGCCTTCACGGTCAGCGCACCGAAGCCCTTGTGGTAGCCGAGCAGCAGATCCGCGAACGAGCCCGTGCGCTTGAGCGAGACCCTCCGCTCGCCGACGCCCGAAACCCATTTCACGGGATCATCCGAATAGCGCCAGTACCCCGCTCCCGCCCGCAACCGCCAGCCGTCGTCTTGAATGCCACCCGCTGCGCTTTTGCTGAGAGCGGACATTGCCACGACCGTCGTCGAGTAGGCCGACCACGAGGGGCCTGCGATCTCCGCCCCGCCCGATATTTCGTATTGCGGCGGGCCCTTGGGTTTTGCTGGCGGACCGGCATGGACCGGCGCGGCGCCAAGCGCCAAACCGACAGCCAGACAGCCCCCGGCGCACGCAGCGATCGCGCGGCCAGCGGCCAGCCCCAGTCGGATGCAACGCGACACAATACGCACCCCGCACGCCACGCGGTCCTGCGCCCGGCAACAACGCCACATTCATTTTCCGGAACGCCGTTAATCAAAACAATTGAACAGGAATATTTTCCTCGTCAACGAAATAAACGAGGACGTCTGATTTAATGGAGGTTTTTCTTGGGGCCGCTAACGGCGGGCCCCGCGCGGCCACGCCGAAGCCAGCGCCTCGACGCCAAGTGCCCGCGCCTCACGCGGATAGCCGATGGCGTGGAGCGCCCGGATCACATCACTGAGGGCGAGCAGATTGACCTCGCTGGCCCCAGCGGGTCCCAGCGCTTGCGCTGCCCGCAAGATCGCACGCGCGCCATCGCGCTGGTCCCGCGCCGCCTTCAGCTCGGCGAGAACGCCGGTAGCGGGCAGATGGCCATCGGTCGGCTGCGGCGTGCGGCTCGCCGCCTCCCACAGCGGGATCGGGATCTGGAGATCGAGCGCGTCGAGCACGGTCACGAGGCGGTGCATGAGCGGCGGCTCGAGCTGCCCGCTCAGCGCCAGGCGCTCGACATGGGAAAGGTCCGAGCCGGTGGACGACATGCCTCTGCCGGCCAATGTCGCCAGCAGTCGCCATGAATCAGCGCCGCCCCGCGCCGCGTCGATCCAGGCGTGCGCCGCTTCACCTCGGCCATCATGAATGAGAATCTCGGCCGCGGTTTCGCCGAGCCATGCGATCTGCGGCGCTGGCCGCATCATCTCGACGACAGGCGCCAGGATACGCGCCACCACGGCGCGCAATCCCGATCGACCGGCATCGTCGATGAGCGCGGCAATGGCGCGCGCCTTGCGCTCAGGCTCATGCGTCTGCTCGGCGGCCTGCAGGAGCAACGACCGCCGCATCGCATCCGTCTGGCTGGTGGCGAGCGGATGGCCGCGTTCCTCATCGGAATGCGGGATCTCGCGATACTGATCGGCCAGCACCGCTGGCGCCAGCATCCCCGCCTGCGCGGCACGCTCGGCAATGACGACACGCAAGCCCGGATCGAGCGCCGGTGCCGTTGCCAGCACCGCCAGCAGCCGCGGCTCGGCGCGATCGGCCAGCTCGCGCGGCCACACGACACCGGCAGCCTCGCCGATCCGGTAGTCGAGGACGCTGAGTTGCTTCGGCAGCGCGGGCGGCGGTTTGCCGCCACCCCCCGCTCCTTCAAGCACGGCGAGCGCGAACGGCGCATCGATACGCTCGCCCCGGATCAGATCCGCCGTAAGCTTCGCGGCGTCCGCGTTGCCGCCGACGATCGCGCAATAGCCAGCCGACAGAACGGCATCCCGGCGGAAGCTCGCCGGCAGCTTGGCGCGGCTGCGGATCGCTTCTCCGGCCAGCGCACAGCCCTGCTCACGGTCACCGACGAGAAGATGCGCGCGCATCACCACGATCGACAGCACCGGCTCTGTGGGGGCCGGCACACGCTGCAGCACGCTCCTGAGCGCGTCGATCGCACCCGACCGGCTCAATGTCTCGATCCGGATCCCCTCGAACGCGGGTGATACCGCCCCGCCCGCATCGATCCAGATCTGCGGCCACAGCGCGGCAATGGTCGGCGACTTCGACGGCAACTCGAGCCCGGAAACGATGTCCTCGAGCTGGCGCGCATCGATCGCGGCAAGGCGATCGAGGCCCGAGCGGGTAGCGGGCTGCGGGGGGCGCTGGATTGGCCCGGCGCCCTGCGAAAATGGCGCGGCAGGCGGACGGACGGCACGCGGCGGCTCAGCCCCGCGATCGTAGCGCGGATTGGGCGCCCAGTTCGGCGGCGGCGCCGCATCCCGCTCGTAGCGCCGGTTCGGCACCCAACCCGGCGGCTGCGGCTGCGGCGCAGGCGTGACGACACGGCTGTCCCACCCTGGCATCGGCTCTCGCCCAGCCGTGCGCGGCGGCGGCAACGGCGCAGGCGCGGGTGGCGGATCGACACGCTCAGGCGGGACTTCGACGGGAGCCAGCTCACCGCGCTCGACGGTGACGGGGGCAGCGCCTCGCGGCGGCGGCGGCGGCTCCCAGCGGTCACGGCTGCCATAGGCTGGCGACGTATCCCGGTATGCTGGCGGCGGATCGGAGCGCTCGGCCTCGCCACCCCGTCCACCCGGCTCCAGGGGGCGGTCGCCACTCCTCAAACCACCAGGATCGACAGGTGCGGACGGGCGCGCGCGGCGCTCGTCACGCGCAAAAGGGTTCCAGTCCTGGGCCAAGGCCGGCCCAACCCCGCCCACCAGATAGCTCGACGCCAGAACGCAAAGGAGGAAGGCCACACCGCGGGAAGAAGCCTTGGCCATCACCACCGAACACCTATGGACGCTTTACCTTGACGCCGGGCAGCGGCTGCGTGACTTCCCGCGACTCCGGCTCGAAAAACTCGGACAGGACATAGAGACTGCCCGCCGTCATTGCTGACAGCGTGACAACCACCATGAGAAACCTGAAAAGACTGGGCATCGCGTGTCCTGTACATTGTGCCGATAATTCGGCGCGTTGGCGCTATTATGGCGCCCCGGCGCCCGGTGCCAAGCCGAGTCGGGCACGTCGCTCTGGATGACTTCCGGTCCGGCGGCGATAGTTTCTTGCTTTCAGGCGGATAGCGGGCAAAGAGATGGACGAGCGAAAGCAGCCGGCCCGTGCCGACCACCGAAGTCACGGAGCCAGCCGAAGGTCGGCGATGCGGAACCGGGCGATGATTCGATTCGGATGGAAAAAGCGCGACCGTGGCGAACGCCTCGCCCGCGTCAAGCAGGTGCTCGACATCCTCGGATCGCGCTCGATCGTCATGGTTGGCCTGATGGGATGCGGCAAGTCGTCGATCGGCCGGCGCCTCGCAACCGCGCTCGATCTGCCCTTCGTGGACGCCGACGAGGAAATCGAGCGCGCGGCCCTGAAATCGATCCCGGAGATCTTCGCCGATCACGGCGAGACCTACTTCCGCGACGGCGAGCGCAAGGTCATCAAGCGGCTGCTCGCCAACGGCCCTCAGGTGCTGGCGACCGGCGGCGGTGCCTTCATGAACGCCGAGACCCGCGAGGCGATCAAGGCGGATGGCATCAGCGTCTGGCTGCGTGCCGACCTCGACGTCCTGATGCGGCGCGTCGCCAAGCGCGACAATCGCCCGCTGCTCAAGGCCGATGATCCCACCGCCGTCATGAAGAGCCTGATGGACCAGCGCTACCCCGTCTATGCGCTCGCCGACCTCACCATCGACAGCCACGACACCGCGCACGAGGTCATCGTCGCCGAAATCGTCACCCAACTTGCCGCCCGCGCCGATCTCGCGCCGGGCGTGCCTCCTTCCGATCGCGAGAGTGCATGACCTCACGCCCTGACCGTACCGTCCACGTCGACCTTGGCGCGCGCGCCTATGACGTCCTCGTCGGCCCAAGCCTCGTCGCGCGCGCCGGTGCGTTGCTGGTCGCACGCCTCGGCAAGGCGCGTGCCGCCATCGTGACGGATGAAAACGTCGCGTCTCATCATCTCCCAGCACTCGAAGCTGCGCTGGCTGCCGTTGACCGTCACGCCGGCACCATCGTCATGCCGCCCGGCGAAGCAACCAAATGCTTCGCCGAGCTCGGCCGCCTCAGCGAGGAGTTGCTGTCGCTGAAGCTGGAGCGCGGTGATGTGGTCGTGGCGCTCGGCGGCGGTGTGATCGGCGATCTCGCGGGCTTCGCCGCCTCGATCCTGCGCCGCGGCATCCGCTTCATCCAGATCCCGACCAGCCTGCTCGCCCAGGTCGACAGCAGCGTCGGCGGCAAGACGGGAATCAACACGCCGCAGGGCAAAAACCTGATCGGCGCCTTCCATCAGCCGAGCCTCGTTCTCGCCGACACCGATATCCTCTCGACGCTGCCCCTGCGCGAGATGCGCGCCGGTTACGCCGAAGTCGCGAAGTACGGCCT
>CAZKZT010000215.1:1678-6797 GCA_964557265.1 uncultured Hyphomicrobium sp. | reverse complement strand
TGCGATGACATACGGAAGGCAGCCCTTGTGGCTGCCTTCTCGTTTCCCGGCATGGCGGATGGCGCTGGCGGCGATGGCGCTTGCGGTTGCCGGAATGTCCGCCTCGGCGCAGTCGCCGGAAAACGAGATCCGTCTCGTCGTCGTGGATTCGATCCGGCAGCGCTCCCTCGACGATCCCGATCTCAGCAAGCCGTTGCCGCAACCGCTCGGCGATGCCGTGGCCGCGGCGGCGGCTGCAATCAACGCGCGCGGGGGCGTGCTCGGCCGCCGCATCATCGTATCGCACGATAACGACGCGTGCGCCGCCAGCGGGGGCGCGGAGGCCGCGGCGCGCATCGCCGGGCAGAAGCCCGATGTCGTGATCGGTCACGTCTGTTCGAGCGGGGCCATTCGCGCGTCGGCGCTCTACGCCGAGGCCCGTATCCTGATGATCGCGGCGGGACCGCGCCATCCACGGCTCACGGCGGGCGCGGGGCGGCCGAGCATTTTTCGGCTTGCCGGTCGCGACGATCGACAGGCCGATGCGATTGCCGCGATGATCGCGGCCGCGTTTCCCGCGGCGCGCGTGGGCATCGTGCACGACCAGAGCCTGCAATCGCGCGGCATGGTCGATGACCTTCGCCGCAGTGCCGATGCCGCCAAGGTGGCGCCGGTGCTGATCGTGAACTACCCCTCGGGCGTCAAGGATCACGCGACGATCGTCGGGCAACTCGTCGAGGCGAAGATCGATCTCGCTGTCTTTCCCGGCCAGCCGTTCGAGGCGTCGATGATCCTCGATCAGGCGCGCCGCGCCGGGGGCCAAATCAAAACGACGATCGGAACTGACGTGCTGGCGGTAGATGCGCCACCGCAGCGGCTGCTGGCGTCGACCGGTGAATTTCTGGTGATGCTGCCGTGGCCGGGCGTGCCGGATGCGACGCCGGCCGAGGCGAGCGATGCGCTGCCGGCGGAGTCATGGCCGGGCGACCCGAGGCTTGCGGTTGCGGCGATCGAAGCATGGGCGCAGGCGGTAGCGCGCGCGGGGCGTGTCGAGGTGGATGCCGTCGCCGCAGCCTTGCGCTCGCAAGCGTTGCCGACGAGCGTCGGGCCGCTGCGCTTCGATGACAAAGGCGATGCGATCGTGCCGTCCTTCGTGCCGCACGTCTGGCGTGACGATCGCTGGCAGGTCCGGCGCTAAACGGCGCCGGTCTCCTTCTGGGAAGCCGGGTTCGCGACCATCGTGCGCAGTTCGTCGTCGAGACGACTCGTCAGCGCCGAGAACTCAGGCGGAAGCGCAACCGCGGTATCCCTGAGTTTCGCGAGGCGCGCCTCGATCTTGGGGTGGATGTCGGCGAGCTGATCGGGATCTTCGCGCAGGCGCCCGATGAGCGTGCGGATTTCGGCGAGCACAGCGCGGGCGGCTGTGAGACTGCGAACCTCCTCGATCTGCGCGTCGAGTTCGGGCTCGTGAGGTTTGGCGTCGTGGTCCCTGATCTCGACGCTCGCTTCGTCGGCGCCTGATGGAGGCGGTGCGGCGATCGGCTTCGGGTGCTCGAGTGCCGGGGCCGGCGTGACGGGTGGGGCCGGCCGATCGGTCTTCGCAGGAGCGGCCGCATTGACCCCGTCGATCGATGTGCGCGCGTCCTGCCGCAGAACCTTGAGCGGCGTGATGCTGGCTGCCTTCGCAATCTCTCCGGCGAGGGCCGAGGATTGCGTCACGATCACGATCTGGCTTTCGGACGAGGCGCGCGTGATGAGGCGGGCAAGCGGCGCGAGGAAACGCTCGTGCAATCCCACTTCGGGCTCGTTGATCGCGATGACCGCTGGCTTCTGGTAGGCGGAAAGCACCGCAAGCAGGCAGATGTACTTGAGCGCGCCTTCCGACAGCTCGGTCGCTTGCAGCGGGCGCTCGAGGTCGGCCAGCCGGAGCTGGAACCGTGCCAGGCCCTCGACCACCGATGACTGGAGATCGGCGCCCGGAAACGCCTCGCGCAGCGGTTTCAGCAGACTGTCCGGATCGCGCTTGACGTCGAAGATGGTGGCGACGGCGGAGGCGAGGTCGCGGCCGTCGGTTGCCAGCGCGGACGTGCATACTGCGCGCGAGGGCCCGCGCGCGGCCGCCTCGGCGGAAAGGTCGAAGCGATGGTAGATGCGCCAG
Source organism: uncultured Hyphomicrobium sp. (assembly GCA_964557265.1). Taxonomy (GTDB): domain Bacteria; phylum Pseudomonadota; class Alphaproteobacteria; order Rhizobiales; family Hyphomicrobiaceae. The sequence goes on along the minus strand of CAZKZT010000215.1, from coordinate 4,660 downwards.
CCATCGAGAAGTTGGCGGACATAGGCGAGCTCGGGGTAGCTGGCGCTGTCGCGGAACGCGTGGAGCGCGGTCTCGGACGGCAGCAGATGCTGCTTGAAGTGCTGGCGCTTGCCGCTGGCGTCGCGGAGCCGCGCGCCGGCGCCCTGACGATGCATGACGACACGCTCGGCGGCGCCATCGTCGCCAATTCCGGTGTGGGCGAGCACCTCCTCGCGCACCGTCGGTTCGTTGGGCAGCGCTGCCTCACCCGGCGCCGGCGCCGCGATCTCGATCGTGTAGCGCAGGCCGTCGAAACGCGCGGTCAGGCGGATGCTGGAAGGCCGAGGACCGTCCGATGCCGTTGCGCGGCCGGCCCACAGCACCCGTTCGAGCCCGCCTTCATCGGCGAGCATGCGGCACACGGTTCCCGTCGCGGCGGCCTGGATCAGCTCCAACGCGCGCAGCATGTTCGATTTGCCGACGCCGTTCTCACCGACCAGCACACTGACTTTTCCGAGCGGCAGCGTGACGGCGCGCAACGAGCGGTATCCGGCGAAATCGCATCCGATCAACTGCATGGACTCTCCTCAGGCGAACCAACGCGGCGCAATCACTGCCGTACGTAAGTAACGATTGATTATCATATGCTTATTTATTCCTTCGCGGCTGGAAAAATTCTGCTGCCGAGGTTGGATCCTGTGTTGCAAAATCGGCCACAGAGCGCGCGCAAACATTGGCGCTGGTATGACGACACGACTACGGAGAAATAGTGGCGGCCGGACTGCGCCGATCGCCGCATTTGGGGTCGTCGGCGGGTTCGGTTACAGAATGCAGGCGGGAAGCGTCTGGAGACGTGCGTGATGAAGCGTGTGTTGATTACCGGGGCGGCCGGAGAGATCGGATCGCGGCTGAGGGTTCTGCTCAAGCCGGTTTATCCGGAGCTGGTGCTGAGCGATGTGCGCCGGCCGGCGGATTTGAAGACTGACGAGACGTTTGTCGCTGCAAACCTGGCGGATGCCGCCGCCGTCGACGAACTGTGCCGCGGTATCGACGGCATCGTCCATCTCGGCGGAAAGTCGATCGAGGGCGAGTGGGACGAGATCCTCGGATCGAACATCGTCGGCGCGTACAACCTGTTCGAGGGCGCGCGCAAGGCGGGCGTGAAGCGCATCGTGTTCGCCTCGTCGAACCATGCGGTCGGATTCTATCCGCGCGAGACGACGATCCCAGGTGACGTGATCCCGCGACCTGATAGCCGTTATGGTCTCTCGAAGGTGTTCGGCGAGGGGCTCGGCGCGCTCTATGCCTACAAGCACGGGATCGGTGTGACGAGCTTGCGGATCGGAAATTTCGCCGACAAGCCGATCGACGTGCGCCGCCTCGCGATCTGGCTGCGGCCGGATGATCTCGTGCGGCTGATCCGCATCGGTCTCGAGCGGCCGGGGATCGTCTACGAAGTCATGTATGGCATTTCCGACAATGCACGCGCCTGGTTCGACAACAGCCACGCGCGCGATCTCGGCTACGCGCCGGAAGGGCAGAGCGAACCCTATGCCGAGGCCGTGATCGCGGCCGAGCCGAAACACGGCAAGAGCCCGGTTGCCGAGCACTATCAGGGCGGGACATTCTGTGCCGCGGAATACACGGCGGATTTTGACACCATCAAGAAGAACGGCTGAAGGAGCCCGACCGATTATGCCGGAGATCAATGGCGAGCGCGTGCTCGCAGACCTGCGCACGCTCAAGTCGCTCGCGCCCTACAAGACCGGCGTGCATCGCCCGACGTTGTCGCCCGAGCACGTTGCATCATTGAAGTGGCTGGAAGGCGAGCTCAAGGCGATCGGCCACGAGACGACGTTCGACGGCATCGCGAATGTGTTTGGCCTCGCGCCGGTGCCGGGCAAGAAGCTGCTCGGCGGCTCGCACCTGGAGAGCCAGAACCACGCGGGATGGCTCGATGGGCCGCTTGGCGTCGTATACGCGCTGGAAGCGGCGCGGGTGATCGCGGCGGATGAGGCGTTCGCGGGATGTGGCGTCGACGTGGTCGCGTGCTGCGACGAGGAAGGGCACTTCGGCAACTTCTTCGGCAGCCGCTCGGCGGTCGGCGAGCTGGATGAGGCGACGATTGCGGCGTCGGTCGATCGCACGACGGGCAAGCGATTGACGGATGCGTTGGCAGAGGCAGGGCTCGGCGGCGTGCCGCGCTATCAGGTCGATGCCAAGCGCTACGTCGGTTTTCTCGAGGCGCACATCGAGCAGGGCGACTGGCTGATCGCCAATGATCTGTCGATCGGTGTCGTCACGCGCATCGTCGGTATCCGCCAGTACCGCGTGGATTTCGAAGGCTTCCAGAATCATGCCGGCACGACGCGGATGAGTGTGCGCCGCGATGCCGGCGTGGCGCTGGTGCGGCTGGCGACGGCGATCGATGACACGTTCCCGGCGATTGCGGGCGATCGGACAGTGTGGACGACGGGGCGCATCGATCTCGATCCGGGTGCGCCAAGCGTCATTCCGGGCAACGCGACGATGGTGTTCCAGATGCGCGATCCGGAGAATGACGTTCTCGATCGGCTGGAGGCGGCGCTCTACAAGCTCGCCGAAACCGCGGATGCCAAGGGGCCGTGCAAGGTGCGCGTCGAGCGCACGCGGCGGACCGAGCCGGCTGCGATGGCGCCACAGTTCATCGCAGCGGTCGAGGCGGCGGCGGAGACATTCGTTCCGGGGCGCCATGTGCAGATGCCGAGCGGCGCGGGGCATGATGCGCTGATATTCTCGCGTCATATGCCGGCGGGGATGGTATTCGTGCCGTCGATCGGCGGCATCTCGCATCATTGGACGGAGAACACGTGCGACGCCGACATCGTCATGGGCGCGCGCGTGTACGTGGATGCGGTGGCGAGGGTGTTGAAGAATAGGTAGGATTCGCAACGTCGCAGCGGGCGCGCCATTGTCCCCTCTCCCCGCGTGCGGGGAGAGGGCTAGGGTGAGGGGCGGCGGCAT
>CAZKZT010000215.1:0-1668 GCA_964557265.1 uncultured Hyphomicrobium sp. | reverse complement strand
CCTCGCGGTCTTCTACCGCTCCAATTGGGGTTCGTCGGTGCTTCGGAAGCGCTCGAAGAGCGCATTGCTGAATTACGACCGCGAGGCAGTTCCGCGGCCGCAGTAGCCGAAGGCGTTGCGGACCGCGGCAAGAATAGCTCAAGCGTGAAGCCTCTTTTTTGCAAGTAATGCGGCCGCCAGCCCAACCGCACCAAGAACCGCCATCGCGAGATAGGATTTCGCGCCGAAGGGGGCGTAGAGCTGGCCGGCGAGGAGCGTCGCGCCGCCCATGGCGATGCCGGCGGTGACGCTCGCTTGCAAGGCCTGCGCGGTGCCGGCGCGTTCGGGCGGAATGTTCTGCGCGATGAAGTGCACGGTGCCGATGTGCGTGGCGCCGAAGGTCAGCGCGTGCAGGATCTGCAGCCCGATCAGCGCAGCGAGGGGCGGATCGAAGGCCATCGCGATCCAGCGCACGATCGCGGCGATCGCGCCGAGCGCAATCAAGCCAAGTGGGCTCAGCACTTTCAGTACATCGCGTGAGCGGGCGAAGAGCAGAATCTCGGCGATGACGGCGATCGCCCACAGGGCGCCGGTCCAGGTCGCGGAGAGGCCGAGGCCGCGCCAGTGCAGGACGCCGTAGATGTAGAAGACGGCGTGGCTCGCCTGCACGAGGCCGCAGGCGGCGAGAAACAGCAGGAACAGCGGCGACGTCACGAGCTCGGCGACATCGGCGCGCGAGATGCGGGGGCGCACGGGGCTGGCGGCGGAGTCATGATCGGGTCGCGGCAGGGCGTGCGCGGCGAGCGCGGTCATGGCGACGGCGGCGATGATCAGCCAGATGACGCTGCCGCCGCCCCAGCGTTCGATGACGGCGCCCCCGATGAGCGTCGCGACGATGAAGCTGATCGAACCCCACAGCCGCATCCGTCCGTAGTCGAGGCCGTGGCCGCGGACGGCGCGCATCGCGATCGTCTCGGTCAGCGGCATGATGCTCGACGTGGTCAGCATCATCAGGGCGGTGAGAACGATGACCGGCCAGATGCCGGGACTCTGCGACAGCAGGATCGTGCAGGCGAGACCGCTCCACGCGAGGATGATGACCATGCGGCGATGGTCACCGGAGCGGTCGGAGACATAGGCGATCGACGGATTGGCGAAGATGCGCACGAACAGCGGCAGTGCGCCCGCGATGGCGATCTCGGAGAGCGTGAGGCCGCGCGCATCGAGCCAGACCGGCAGGAACGGCGTCTGCAGGCCGACGATCAGGAAGACCGCCCAGTAGAAGTGGGAAATGCGGGCGGCGAGCATGGCGCTAGTGTCCCGCTTGCGAAGTTCGCCAGAGGGCGCGGCTAGTGTTTTGAGCGAACTTCGCAAGCAACAGGGACACTAGCTTTATTGTCCTGCTCGTGTGATTCAGATCGAGAAATTCGCGTCTCACGGTGCCGCACGCTCTGGCGAATTTCTCGATCATCACACGAGTGTGCGTTTTCTCGCTGTCGCTGCCGCCCGCTTATCGGTTCAGTCTTGCCGCGTGATGATGCGCGCGTACTGCGCCGGATCGGCGTTGCCGCCTGAAAGCAGCGCGGCGACGTTGCGGCCTTTGACCGGCACCTTGCCGGTGAGGATCGCGGCGAGGCTGGCTGCACCGCCGGGTTCGCCTTCGAGGAACTGAAACTCGTCGTCGAACCC
>CAZKZT010000214.1:0-6849 GCA_964557265.1 uncultured Hyphomicrobium sp. | reverse complement strand
CCGAAGCGGGCGGTGTCGGAGGCGAGCCGGATGTCCATCGGCATCAGCATCGTCGCGCCGATGCCGACGGCCGGGCCGTTGACCGCCGCGATGACCGGCTTCAGGCATTCGAAGATCCGCAACGTCAGCCGCCCGCCGCCGTCGCGGGCGCTTTCGTCCGATAGGTCCGCGCTGGTGAGGGAGCCGCGCGCGGCGTAGTCGAACGTCTTGGCGCCGCCGGAGAGATCGGCACCGGCACAGAACGCGCGGCCTGCGCCCGTCACGATGACCGCGCGCACAGCATCGTCGCGATCCGCCTCATCGAATGCGGCGATGATCTCGCGGCCCATGTCGCGGTTGTAGGCGTTGAGCTTCTCTGGCCGATTGAGCGTGATCGTCGCGACGCCGTCGGTGACATCGTAGCGGATCGCAGTCGCTTCCATAGGTAATCCCCTCGCTCTCAGAACAGCGCGTAGCCACCGTCGATCAGGAACGTGTCGCCGGTATGGAAACGCGACGCCGAGCTCATCGCATACACGGCGATGCCGCCGAAGTCGTCGCCCGTGCCCCAGCGGCGCATCGGCACGCGCTTCAGCACGTTGTCATGGAATTTTTCATTCGCGATCAGGTTGGCGGTCATGTCGGTCTCGATCCAGCCGGGCAGCACGGCGTGCGCGCGGATTCCATAGCGGGCGTACTCGACCGCAAGCGAACGGATGATGCCGATCATCGCGCTCTTGGTGGCCGCGTAGTGTTCGTTGCGCGGCGGTCCCGAGATCGCGGCGAGCGATGAAGTCCCGACGAGGACACCGCCGCCGCCGCGCGAAACCATGTGCTTGGCCGCCGCGCGGAACGTGAAGAACGCACCGTCGAGGTTGATGCGCGTGACGCGCTTCCATTCCTCGGTCGACATGTCTGCGAAGGATGTCTGCCCGCCGCGGCCGCTGACGCCGGCGTTGGCGAAGCAGCCATCGACGCGGCCGAGCGTCTTGACGGTTTCGGCAAATCCCTGCTCGACCGCGGCTTCGTCACCAACGTCGACCTGCAATGCGAGCACGCGGCGGCCGGTCTTTTCCAGCTCGGCCTTGGCGGCGGCGTTCTTCGCGGCGTTGGTGCCCCAGATCGCGATATCGGCGCCCGATTCCGCGACGGCCTTTGCCATGCCGAGCCCGATGCCGCCGTTGCCGCCCGTGACCAGCGCAACTTGTCCCGTCAGATCGAATGCCTTGTACACCATGGCTGCCTTCCCCGTTGAGTGCCGTCGAGGCGCCATCATCACCAGCGGACGCGCGCACGCAAGTCTGCATTGCGGCCCGCATTGCAAGATGACGCGCATTGCGCGTGCGGCTACGTTCTCGCGGTTCAATATTCAGCAGCGAGGTGCGCCGATGGCCGATCACGTCCTCAAATCCAGCGTCGAGACCGTCCATTGGGGCTATTTCGATGCCGCCGAAAAGCCGGTGCTGACGATCGCCGATGGCGACCGTGTCACGCTCGAGACGATCAGCGGCGGGGTTGACGTGATGCCGCCGCCGTCGTCGGGCTTCGAGGTTCTGCCGGAGCTGGCCGAGGTTCACAAGAAGGTGCCGCGCAAGCTCCCCGGCCACATCCTCACCGGTCCGATCCGGATCGAGGGCGCGATGCCCGGCGACGCGCTGCAGATCGACATCGAAGCAATCGAGTGCCGCCAGAACTGGGGCTACAACGCGATCCGGCCGCTGTCAGGCGGTCTGCCGCTGGAGTTCGACGAAACGCGCATCGTCCACATCCCGATGGATCGTGCGCGCGGCGTTGCGACACTGTCGTGGGGCGCGGAAATACCGCTCAAGCCGTTCTTCGGTGTGATGGGTGTCGCGCCGCCGCCCGCATGGGGCATGATCGGCTCGCCGGCGCCGCGCCAGCACGGCGGCAACATCGACAACAAGGAACTGGTTGCGGGGACGACATTGTTCCTGCCGGTGCATGTGCCGGGCGCCAATTTCTCCGCCGGTGACGGCCATGGCGCGCAGGGTGATGGCGAGGTCTGTGTGACCGCGATCGAGACCGCGCTACGGGGCACGTTCCGTTTCAAGGTCGTCAAAGGCTATCGGCTCGACTGGCCGCGTGCGGAGACTCCGACGCACGCGATCACGATGGCGTTCGATCCCGATCTCGATGTCGCCGCGCGGGCGGCGCTGCGCGACATGATCAAGCTGCTCGGTGAACGCAAGGGTCTCTCGCGCGAGGACGCCTATATGCTGTGCAGCCTTGCCGCCGACCTGCGCGTGACGCAGATCGTCAACGGCCACAACGGCGTGCATGTGATGTTGGAGAAGCGCTACCTGGCGTAGTTCTGACGCCCCGGGAGATGCGCGGTGTTCACGCCGCCTCTCACGCCGGCCGAGGTGGCGGTTGCGGCGCCGCGACGAAGAGGGCGATGACAACCGCCAGTCCTGCAAGGGCTGCGAAGGTGGTGTGAGAGGCGGTGTAGCTTCCGGTCCAGTCGCGCAGCACGCCGGACAGCAGCGGGCCTGCCGCCTGGGCCGTCACCTGGATCGTGAGTGTCGCGCCGCGGATGGCGCCGAAGTTCCTGCGGCCGAAATAGTCGGCCCAGGCGACGGGCAAGCATGTCTGCATGGCGCCTATGGAGGCGCCGAAAACACCTGCGGCTACCAGCACCTCGCTCGCGCTCGACACGCGGTCCATGAGCGCGGTTCCGATCGCCATGCCCAAGGCCGACAACACGAGACCCGTTCGCACGCCGAGCTTTCGGAGCGCCAGACCCAGCAGCAACGCGGCCATGCCCGATGCCGCCGAGAACACCGTCACGCCCGACACCGCGGTGCTCAGGCTCATGCCGCGTTCGGTGTAATGAACCGCCTGGTGTAGGCTGACGCCGGCCTGCACCGGCCACAGCAGCAAGGTGTAGATCGCGAGCAGCCAGAACGTCGATGTGGCGAGCGCTTCGGCGCGCGTGAACGATGGCTCGGGGGCAGCCGCCTTTCCGGAGGCCGCGGCGGTGTTCGGCTGTGCCGGATCGGGAGTGAGCCCCAGTTCCTCCGGTCGCCCGACCATCAACAACCAGGTTGGCAGCAGGCCCGCTGCCAGCACCGTCACGCCGACCGCGATCCAGCCCGCGCGCCAGCCACCGTGCTCCATCGCCCAGAATGCGATGAGCGGCATCAGCGTCAGGCCGACCATCTGCGCAAGCAGCGCCATCGAGAGAGCGAACGGCCGCCGTGCGACGAACCAGTTGACGACCGCCCCGAGCGTGCCGAGGTCGAAGGGGCCGGCGAAATTCATCCGCGCAATACAGAACAACAGATAGAACGCGGCGAGGCTGCCGATCTGCGACAGCAGCAGAATGGTGATGCCCGTCGTCAGTACGGCTATCAGAAGAATGGTGCGCGGGCCCTTGCGGTCGAGAAACGTGCCGAGCATCGGCGATGTGATGGCAGCCAGGATGCCGCCGAGCGACACGGCACCGGAGATCTCGGTCCGCGACCAGCCGAACTCCGTCGTCATTGGGCCGATGAACACGGAAAGTGTCGCGACGGCCGGACCGACGCGGGCGAACGACACACAACACACTGCGCCAAGTACGACCCAGCCATAATAGAACGGCAGCCTCCGCGCGAGGCTGGCGGCAAACGATGACTGGTTCATTGGGCCCTGCTTATGGTGGGACCGTTATCTTGCCGGTCGCGCCTCCGCCGTCAAGGGTGCCAGCGGACAGGGCTGGGTGGCGGTATTGGTGTCAGGCACGCGCGCGACGTATCGGTCAGCGCGGGGGCGCAGTCTTCGCGCCTCTGCGCAGGTCCGCAATGACCTTGATCGTTGCGGCAACGACCAGCGTGCTCAGAGCGATCTTCGACATCGTCTCCATCGTTCCGTCGATCAGCAGACCATGGACCACGCTGCCGACGACCACGACCACCGCGAGCATCGTATGACTGAGCCGCCACGTGCGCGGACTGAGCCGGAGACGCCTGCGCAGCGCTGCCAAGAGAGCAGCGGCAAAGACGGCCCACATGGCGACGACGCCCCAATTGGAGAACGGCGTCGGCGATACGAAGAGAAGCGCGTCGATCACGTCCGGCGGGCTGGTGATCCAGAGCCCTCCGACATGGACGATCACCGCCACGACCAGCGTGCCGCCCGCCCAGCGATGCAGGCGCCGCTCTCTATGACGCGACAGTCCCGGCAGGAAACCGCCGATCAGGACCGGCTGAACGAGCAGGAGACCGAGGGCAATGACGCCCGCAAAGCAAGCGATGATATAGATTGGATCGCGCCAGGCGAGCAGCGGGCTCGACGCTGAAGCCGCGAAAGGCACGGCCACGGTGCACGCGAGGGCCGACCAGATCAAACCACCGCGGAACCACTTCATCCGATTTGAAGCCGCCTCGCTCAAACCGGCTCGAGCACAAAGTGCGCTTCGAGGCTTGTGGCCTTCGGGGTCTGCATGAAGGGGCGCAGGAATACGGTTTTGAAGGTGCCGCTGTCATAGGCCAGATGACCATGTGCCTGGCCGAACGCGGGTACGATCTGCGGCATTTCCAGGCGGAAGACGCCGTTTGCGTCGGTGAGCGTGGCGCCATGGCTCCGCTCGTCCCGCTCGTGTCCTTCGGTCGTGTGCGCCCAGATCTGAATGCGCTGACCGGCAAGTGGCGCGCCGTCGCCCGCGCGGCGTACGGTGCCCGACATCCAGAAGCCGCCACCGCCGATCCGCGCCACGACCGGCGCGCCAGGACGGTAGTTGTTGGCGCCGCCCCGCATCGACACGGTCGGTGCAAAGCCGTTCGCGGAGGCGGGCAGAATATGGCTAGAAACCCCTGTGGCCAGGACGGAGGCCCCAGCAACAAGGAGGCGGCGGCGATCGAGCAGGACGGACGTCATGGAGAATTCTCCCGGCACGCGTGTTGGCCACCGGCCAATACATTGGCGTCAGATGCTGCCGCACTCTAGCGCGTTCATGGCTGCCGCCCAATAAAGCGGGGCGCGGCGAGCGATCAACTGCAACCACAGTTTCGTGATGGGAACCGCGGTGACGTGTTCTCGCGTGCCGATCTCGGCGTCTACACGCGCCCTTTCCACGGCACGGCCCAGCGTTCGAACCAGCGCAAGCTCAGCTCAAATGCGAAGGCGACGAAGCCGATCAGCAGGATGCCGAGGATCACGACGTCGGTGCGCAGGAAGTTCGATGCGTTGAACACCATCTTGCCGAGACCGGCGTCGGCGGCGACCATCTCGGCGGCAACGAGCGTTGTCCAGCCGACGCCCATGCCGATGCGCAAGCCCACCAGGATCTCCGGCAGCGCACCCGGCACGATGACATGGCGGATCACCTGCGGCAGCGATGCGCCCATCGACAGCGCCGCCTGGATCTGCTCCTGCGAAACCGAGCGCACGCCCGCGCGTGCCGCCAGCACCACCGGCGCGAAGATCGCGAGAAACAGCAGGATAATTTTCGACATCTCGCCGATGCCGAACCAGATGATCATCAGCGGCAGATAGGCAAGCGGCGGCAGCGGTCTGTAGAACTCGATCGGCGGATCGAAGATGCCGCGCGCGACGCGGCTCGTGCCCATCAGGATACCGATCGGAATGCCGAGTGCGACGGCGAGCGCGAAGGCGCCGAACACGCGGCTCATGCTGGCAACGAAATGGCCCCAGAGCGTTGCGTCGTCGAGCTCGCCACTCACGGCTTGCACGAACGCGGCCCAGATCTGCCCGGGTTTGGGCAGGAACAGGCGGCTGACCCACCCCATGTGCGTCGCCGTCCACCACAGGCCGAGCAGCGCCGTGATCGTGACGATATTGATCGCGAGCGTGGAGCCCTCGCCGAGGACGCGGTAGCGGCTGGTCCGCGCCTTGCGGGGCGCTGCGGTCGGGGCCTTCGTCGCGGTGTCGGTCGCGGCCATCGCTCGGCTCCTGCTCAATCGCGGCGTTGGATGTCGCGCAGCACCTGCTCACGCATGGCGATGAAATCGGGGCTCGCCTTGACCGCCCGCGCGTCCTTGCCTTCGACGTAGCGGCGCCCGAAGTCGAGGTCGTAGCTCTTCTCGATCTTGCCGGGCCGTGGCGTCATCACGATCAGGCGGGTCGCGAGGAAAATAGCCTCCTCGACCGAATGGGTGATGAAGAACACCATCTTGCCGGTGCGGTGCCAGACATCGAGGATCAGCTCCTGCACCTGCTCGCGGGTAAGCGCGTCGAGGGCGCCGAGCGGTTCGTCCATCAGCAGCACTTCCGGGTCGGACGCGAGTGCGCGCGCAATGCCAACACGCTGCTGCATGCCGCCGGAGAGCTCATAGATCATCTTCTCGGCGAACTCGGCGAGGCCGACGAGCGCGAGCTGCTCGCGCGCGATGGTGTAGCGCTCATCCTTGCCGACGCCGCGCATCTTGGGGCCGAAGGCGACGTTGTCGATGACGTTGAGCCACGGCATCAGCGCGTGCTTCTGGAAAACGACGCCGCGGTCGGCGGCGGGCCCCTCGACCGGCGCGCCGTCGAGCAGGATTTCGCCGTCGGAGGGCGTGAGGAACCCTGCCATGCAGGACAGTAGCGTGGTCTTGCCGCAACCCGATGCGCCGATCGCGACGACGAAGTCGCCCGCTCCCATGTTGAGATTGACGCGTGACAGCGCCTCTACGACGCCATCGCGTGTGGCGTAGCGGACCGACAGATCGCGGATGTCGAGTGTGGCGCTGGCGGCCCGTGGAGCGGCAGCGGGCCGGGTCATTGTCACCATGGAGCCTCGTCGTTGTCGCGGCGCGGCGGTGCGCATGTGTGCGACCGGGCGGGTGATCATCGCCATGATCGCCCGTCCGGAGATATCTGTCTCGTGTTACTTCGCGGCCGCGGCAGCGAACTCCGGATTGACGAACT
>CAZKZT010000213.1:3662-6863 GCA_964557265.1 uncultured Hyphomicrobium sp. | reverse complement strand
CCTAACCCTCTCCCCGTGAAGGACGGGGAGAGGGGACATCACACCCGCGCCATTGAACGGCCCGGCCCCGGGTGTATGCTGCCCGTCGAACCACCATCCCCGCATCCAAGGAGGCCGACATGGCCAACACTTCCGATCCCGTCGTCATCGTCGCGGGTGCCCGCACGCCCATGGGCAGCTTCCAGGGCGTCCTCCAGGCGATGACCGCGCCCGAGCTCGGCGCCGTCGCGATCAAGTCGGTCATGGAGCGTACCGGCATCGCCGCCGACGAGGTTGCCGAGGTGCTGATGGGCTGCGTGCTGCCCGCCGGACAAGGCCAGGCCCCGGCGCGTCAGGCGGCGCGCTACGGCGGCCTCCCCGACAGCGTGCCGTGCACCACGGTCAACAAGATGTGCGGCTCCGGCATGAAGACCGTGATGATGGCCTATGAAGCGCTGCACGCGCGTCCGAAGGACGTGATCATCGCGGGCGGCCTCGAGAGCATGACCAACACGCCCTATCTGCTGCCGAAGATGCGCTCGGGCGCGCGCCTCGGTCACACGCAGGCGTATGACCACATGTTCCTCGATGGCCTCGAGGATGCCTACGACAAAGGCCGCCTGATGGGCACCTATGCCGAAGATACGGCGACACAGTATCAGTTCACCCGCGAGCAGCAGGATGCCTACGCGATCGAGAGCCTGCGCCGCGCCAAGGCCGCCAACGAGGACGGCTCGTTCGCCAACGAAATCGCGCCCGTCGTCGTGAAGTCGCGCAAGGGCTCGACCGAGGTCGCGCGCGACGAGCAGCCGTTCTCCGCCGATCCGGCCAAGATCCCGACGTTGAAGCCCGCTTTCCGCGAGGGCGGCACGGTAACGCCTGCCAACTCCAGCTCGATCTCGGATGGCGGCGCTGCGTTGATGCTGATGCGCGAGAGCGAAGCCAAGCGCCGCAAGCTGCAGCCGCTCGCCCGCATTGTCGCGCAGGCAAGCCACGCACAGGCGCCCGCATGGTTCACCACCGCGCCGATCGGCGCGATGAAGAAGGTGCTGGAAACCGCGGGCTGGAGTGCCAAGGATGTCGGCCTCTACGAGATCAACGAGGCGTTCGCGGTCGTCACCATGGCGGCGATGCGCGATCTCGACCTGCCGCACGACAAGGTCAACATTCATGGCGGCGCCTGCGCGCTCGGCCATCCGGTCGGAGCGTCGGGCGCGCGCATCATCGTGACGCTCATGAATGCGATGGCGAAGCGCGGCGAAACCAAAGGCATCGCGTCGCTGTGCATCGGCGGCGGTGAGGCGACCGCCGTCGCGATCGAGCGTTACGCCTGAGCGTGGCTGCGGACAGCGCCGCACCGCCGGCGCATCCGATGCCCGCGCCATTGGCGCACCCAATGATCGTGATCACCGGTGCGTCGGAAGGCATCGGTGCCGCGTTCGCGCGGGAGTATGCGGGCGGCGGGCGCGATATGCTGCTGATTGCGCGCCGTCCCGGGCCGCTCGAACAGCTTGCCGCATCGTTGCGGGCGGACAGCCGCATTCGCATCCACGTACTCTCGCAGGACATCACGGCACCGGAAGCGATTGCTGCGATCGACGCCGCACTCGCCGCTGCCGGCGGCTACTGCGATCTCCTGATCAACAACGCGGGCATCGGCGCGTCCGGCCATTTCGACGAGATCCCGCTCGACACCATCGAGGCGCTGGTCGCGCTCAATACGGCGGCACCCACGCGGCTCATGCACCACTATCTCGCGGGGATGCGCGCGCGGCGGCGGGGCGGCATCATCAACCTCGGTTCGCTGGCCGGATTCACGCCGGGGCCGTATCAGGCCGCCTACAGCGCCAGCCGCGCCTACATCCTGACGCTGTCGGTCGCGGTTGCTGCTGAAGCCGCCAAGGACGGCGTCCGAATCACCGCGGTTGCGCCGGGGCCGGTCGACACCCGTTTCCATGACAAGATCGGGGCTGCGGGAGACTTCTATCGTGTCCTCCTGCCCGGCGTTTCCGCGGCTCGGGTCGCCCGTTGGGCAGTGATGGCCCACAATTTGGGCGTGCGCGTCGTCGTGCCGGGTTTCGTAAACAATGTTCTCGCACTATTTCTACGTCTGCTGCCGTACCGCGTAACCGCGCAGATCCAGGGATGGCTCTTCTACCCCCGCAACCGATAGACAACCGATGCTCGACGCTGGCCTGACCCACGAAGCTCCTCTCGACGGCCGCGGCAGCTTTGCCGCGACGCCGGTCATGCTCGCCAAGAAGCCGGTTCTCATCGTCCTGCACATGGAGGGCGCCAGCGCCGGCCATGTCGGTCGCTGGTTCGTCGAGAACGGCTATCCCCTCGACATCCGCCGCCCCTACCTCGGCGAGCCGCTACCGGCGACGCTCGCCCATCATTGCGGCGCGATCATCTTCGGGGGAGCACAGAGCGCCAACGACAACATCGACTACATCAAAAGCGAGATCGAGTGGATCGGCGTCGCGCTGAAGGAGCAGAAGCCGTATCTCGGCATCTGCCTCGGCGCGCAGATGTTGGCCCGTCACCTCGGTGCCAAGGTCGAGTTGTGCGAGAGAGGCACCGTCGAGATCGGCTACCATCCAGTGCAGCAGCTCGACCAGGGCCGCGTGCTCGGGGCGCTGCCGGAGCGCGTCTACCAGTGGCACCGCGAAGGGTTCGAGATTCCGCATGGGGCCGAACGGCTGGCGTCGGGCGGCAGTGCCTTCCCGAACCAGGCGGTCATCTACGGACCGGCAGCGGTCGGGATCCAGTTCCATCCAGAGATCATGCACCGGCAGATCAATTCCTGGACCGGATCGAACCCGGTGCGCCTCCTCATGCGCGGATCGCGCGCCCGCCATGAGCATTTGTCGGACCATCTTGTGCACGCGCCTCGCGTCCACACGTGGCTCGACCAGTTTCTGACCCGCTGGGTTTCGGGCCGTCCGGGCGGCTGAGCGGCCTGCGCCGTCCCCCGGCGGCGGCTGCGTTTACCATCTTCGCCATCTTTGCAACTTCGTAATCTATGGCGTGGTAAATATGGGCTCAGCGCCGGGTTTTCAGGTTTTGCGTATCTGGGCGCCACATCTACAACGGAGCGTTGGCCACCCTTTCGCGCGTCGGCCACGCTCCGTTATTCTTTTCCGCGGACGCATATGCCTTCGGCTACATGCGCCGCGGCACTGCCTCGCCGGGTGGCGTTCCCGCCTCGCGGCCTTTGGC
>CAZKZT010000213.1:0-3652 GCA_964557265.1 uncultured Hyphomicrobium sp. | reverse complement strand
GCGAAAACGCCAACCGGCGAGGCAGTGCCGCGGCGCATGTAGCCGAAGGCGTATGCGCCCGCGGTAAAGCAAAAGCCACGGCTACCTCTCCCACTTCTCCGCCGCCACCTCATCACTCTCGCGCGCGTCGACCCAATGACCGGCGCCGGAAGCATCCGTCTCTTTCTTCCAGAAGGGCGCACGGGTTTTCAGGTAGTCCATGAGGAATGCTGCCGCATCGAAGGCCGCCTGCCGGTGCGCTGACGCCGCGATCACCAGTACGATGTTGTCGCCGGGTGCAAGCGCGCCGACGCGGTGGATGATGCGGGTCGCGTGCAGCGGCCAGCGCTTGTGCGCCTCCGCCTCCACGCGCTCGAGTTCAGCTTCGGTCATGCCCGGATAGTGCTCGAGCGTCATCGAGGAGAGCGCCGTTTCGTCGGCTTTCCCACGCACGACGCCGCTGAAAGTCACGACAGCGCCGATGTCGGTGTTACCGGCCGTCAGCGCGGCGATCTCGCGGTTGACGTCGAAATCCTCCGTCTGTACGGCGACGCTCACCGCATCATCCTCCGGTTACCGGCGGGAAGAAGCCGATCTCGCGCGCGCCGGCGATCGGCGCCTCCTGGCTCGCGTGCGCATGGTCGATCGCGGCGCGGATCACCGCCGCGCGCTCGAACGCGTGCGCGTACTCGGGGCCGCGCGACTTGAGCCACAGGATGAGGTCGGCCACGGTCGTGACGCCGGATGGAACGTCCAGCACTTCCTCCGAGCGGCCGATCCGTTCGCGCAGCCAGGCAAAGTAACGCAGGGTCACGGTCATGCAGAACCTCCCCCTCGCCCCGCCCTTGCGGGAATAGGGAAATGTTAGTTGTCGATCGCGTGGCGCACCGCAGCCTTCAGGTAGTCGTACCCGGTCCACAGCGTCAACAGGGCGGCGCCCCACAGCAGCATCGTGCCCGACAAGGTCACGCCGGGAAAGAACTTGTCGCCCGCCGGCCCGGCCAGGAGAACGCCAAGCGCCAGCATCTGGAGCGTCGTCTTCCATTTGGCGAGATTGGTGACGTGGACCTTCACGTTGAGCTCGGCGAGGAACTCGCGGAGCCCCGACACGAGGATCTCGCGGCAGAGAATAATGATCGCTGCCCAGATCGTTATGAAGTCGATCGTCCCGTCATTGACGAGCAGCAGCAGCGCCGTGCCGACGAGCAGCTTGTCGGCGATGGGATCGAGCATCCGGCCGAGTGTCGACTGTTGGGAAAGGACGCGCGCCAGATAGCCGTCGAGCCAGTCCGTGAAACAGGCGAGCGAGAACACCGCGAGTGCCGCCCAGCGGCCAGTGTCCGTCTTGACCAGCAGAAAACACGCGGCCATCAACGGCACCGCCACTATTCTCGCGTAGGTGAGGACGTTCGGCAGGGACGTCAAAGTCGGGCGCGTCACGGAGCGTTCCATAGTCTACTTTTGCTACACGATTGCCGCGCCCCGTCAATGCACTCATGCGCGTGCAACCGCGCGCGGCCGCGGCGTGCACGAACATTTGTCTTGCCAGCCTGATTGGCAGGCGGCGCCGTAGCGCAACAGTCAGATTTTCTGATTGTATTCGCCAACCTCAGGGAACTTGCGCAGACGTCCGTCGATGTCGGCGAAGATCGCGCGCTGCGCCGCCTCCGATGTCGGGCTTTCGACGACGACGACGAGCTCCGGTTTATTCGACGACGCGCGCACGAGGCCCCACGTCCCATCCTCGAGCACGACGCGGACACCGTTGACGGTGATGAGATCGCGGATGGCCTGCCCGGCGACCTTCTCGCCCCGCGCCGCAGCGTCCTGATAAGCCTTCACGATTTCATCGACGATGCCGTATTTTTTCTCATCGTCGCAGTGCGGCGACATGGTCGGCGACTGCCACGTCTTCGGCAGGTCGCGCTGGAGGTCGGCCATGGTTTTGGTCGGGCTGCGGTCGAGCATATCGAGGACGGCGAGCGCCGCCACGAGGCCGTCGTCATAACCGCGCCCAAGCGGCGGCTGGAAGAAGAAGTGGCCGGATTTCTCGAAGCCGACGAGCGCCTTCTGCTCGTGGGTGTAGCGCTTCATGTAGGAGTGGCCGGTCTTCCAGTAGAGCGCCTTGGCGCCGTTCTGGATCAGGACGGGGTCGGTCAGGAACAGGCCGGTCGATTTCACGTCGGCGACAAACACCGCATTCGGGTGCAGCGCCGAGAGATCGCGGGCGATCATCACGCCGACCTTGTCAGCGAAAATCTCGTGGCCCTCGTTGTCGACGACGCCGCAGCGGTCGCCGTCGCCGTCGAAGCCGAGGCCGACATCGGCTTTGTGCTCGAGGACCGCCGCGCTCATCGCGTGCAGCATTTCTAGGTCTTCGGGATTGGGATTGTAGCGCGGGAACGAGTGGTCGAGCTCGCAGTCGAGCGGTACGACCTCGCAACCGATCGCCTCCAGCACCTTGGGGGCGAACGCACCGGCGGTGCCATTACCGCAGGCACACACGACTTTCAGTTTGCGCTTGAGCTTCGGCCGGTTCGACAGCGCCTTCATGTAGCGCTGAGCCATGTCGGGCACGAAGATATAGCGGCCGCCGCCTGGCGCGTCGTAATCGCCGTTGAGGACGATCTCCTTCAGCTCGCTCATGTCGTCGGGGCCGAAGGTCAGCGGCCGCGCGAGGCCCATCTTGATGCCGGTCCAGCCGTTGTCGTTGTGGCTCGCGGTGACCATCGCGACGCCGGGCACGTCCAGCTCGAACTGCGCGAAGTAGGCCATCGGAGAGAGTGCAAGGCCGATGTCGTGAACCTCGGCGCCGCCCGCGAGCAGGCCGTTGATCACCGCCTGCTTCACCGAGGCGGAATAGGAGCGGTAGTCGTGCCCGGTTGCGATCCTGAGCGGCACGCCGCGGCGGCGGAACAGGGCGGCGATGCCGAGCCCGATGGCGTTGAGGCCCATCAGGTTGATTTCCTGCGGGAACAGCCAGCGCGCGTCGTACTCGCGGAAGCCGGTCGGCTTGACCAGCGGCAGCTGCTCGAACGCAAGAGTGTTCGGCTTCAGATCGGGGCGGGGCTTCGGCAGGATCATCTCGGGTATTTCCTTGTCAGGAACGCACGGGCCGGCGTGGTGCCGGCAGGTTCCGGGAGGGCAATTAGACAGACTTAAGTGAATGCTGAATGTATGAATTTGGTTTCAGTGCGATGGTTGCCGTTCTTCTGTCGGGCAAGTCAAGTTCCGGACGGTCATCAATTCGGCGCAGAGAGAAGGGCGCAGATGGCAAAAGTGCGACCGCCCGGAGGCGATCGCACTGGATCTGGCGACGTGTTGCCGGCGATCAGATCGTTTTCGCGAAGGCGACGGCAGTGTCGCTCATGCGGTTCGAGAAACCCCACTCGTTGTCGTACCAGGTGAGGATGCGCACCAGCGTGCCGTCCATGACTTTCGTCTGGTCGAGCGCGAAGGTCGACGAGTGCGGGTCGTGGTTGAAGTCGATGGAGACGTTCGGCTGGCTGGTGACGCCGAGGATGCCCTTCAGCGGGCCGCTCGCGGCGGCGGCCTGGATCGCCTCGTTGATCTCCTTCACGCTCGTCGCGCGCTTGGCGACGAACTTGAGATCGACGACCGACACGTTCGGCGTCGGCACGCGGATCGAGACGCCATCGAGCTTGCCGTTGAG
>CAZKZT010000212.1:0-6906 GCA_964557265.1 uncultured Hyphomicrobium sp. | reverse complement strand
GTCCCGTCGAAATCCACGAACGCGTGACACTTCAAACGCGTACTCGACACTTTGTTGGAACTCTTTGATTGTGTCCGATGATTTGGGTCTGCTACCCCAAACCTAGACTTTCTACAACTCTTTTGGATTTTTACGCAGCGTCGCCCTTGCCTTTCGTTAACGGCCTCTCGCCAATTGGCTCGCCACGCGATTTCGTCCTGCTGCAACCATGGTTGGCATCCGGATTTTATTCCCGTATCTTGTTGGAATAGGAGGGCTTTTTCGCATCTGCGAATTGGCCAGTCGCGTCGGAATGACTATTGAAGCGATGTAAGCACTGATTGTTCCTTTTCTATGGTTTGGAACAATTAGCCGCGGTGCTTTCTTGCCGTGTGATGGACCCGCATCGGTGGTGCCGTGCGGCAACATTGCGATCATGCGCTCGCTTTGCGGGCTGGATGTGAGCCGCATTTTCAATGCCCCGCGCGACTTAATCGGGACAATGAGTTGTTCTGTCGCGCGGCCAATGGTGCAATAGCGCCGAACGCTATCCGGGACCTATTTTCTCTGAGGTCAACATGGCGCTCGGATATGACTATTATCTCCCGAATATCGGAGGCTTATCGGCAGCGTCTGCGCCGCTCGTCGCGCGATGTTTTGGTCGCGACAGCGGTAACGCTGCTGGCCGGTGTCGTGATTGTCGCCGCGCTGCTGAAAGCCCCTTCTGAGGAGCGTCACCGCGCTAGTGACGTGCGTTTCGAGTACCGGCCGTGAGGCTCTTGCGGTGCGCGTGCTGAACAGGCCATCCGCCGCCGGTGGTGGAAATTTTCCCTAAATATGCTGCGAGCTCTCAGGTCTGCGCGTCAGGGTTGCGGTCGCATGGCAGGGCTGCGGCTGCTGCAGACTTTTGAGCCGCCCAGCGTCCTTGGCACGGGATAGCCGGGCGCGTCTGCCGCACAAGTGACCGAAAGTGAGCTACGGTAATGATGGCTGCGCTTGACCTGCGGCTTGGAGCGCGTCCGCCTTTGATGGTCTCGGCGCGGTCGCGCGAGCGCGCTCTATGTATTTGATTTAGAGTCTGATTCACGCTCTCGATGGAAGCCGATCAGGCTCAGGTCGGCGGCGTCTCTGATACTCACGGGCAGCAGCGGGTTGGATCTTCGATGCTCAAGTTGTCTCTCAGATTGACCGTCGGCGCGCTTCTCTGGGCCCTGGTGGCCGCGCCTGCCATCGCTCAGACGCCAGGCACTGATGAGGGCCGCTGGAGCAACGACAGCGCAAAGCCAGAAGAGCCCGCACCGCCGTCGAGGGGAGATCAAAATCAATCGCGGCAGCCAGCTACCGCGGTTCCGCCTCAGCGCGGTGACGACGCCGATCCGCCGCCAGCGGGGTGCCGCTACCGCGAGAACAAGCTGGATCTGCTCGTATAGCTTACTGGGCTTTAGCGGCGGCGGGCGGCTGACTTGCCGCGCTTCTAGCGGCCGGAGCCGCCTTTGCGGCGGGGGCAGCAGCGCCTTGCTTGGCCTTCGCTGCCGTGCGCGCCCTGATCTTCTTTTGACGCGCCTTCGATGCGCTGGCGTTGCGCCGCTTGGGCGGATTGCAGGCCCACGACGTCACATGCTGACGGATGCTGTGGACGGCGGTGACATCCGTGCTCTGGGGGAGCGAGTCGACGGTCGCGTTCGTGAACAGCTCCTTCCAGCCGTAGTTCTTGAAGCCATGCTCGAGCAGGCTGGCGGCGCGCAGGCTGCGGTCGCGCGAGGTGTACTCACCGAGCACGACAGCGACGAGGCGGCGGTTTTCGCGTGTCGCCGTGGCGACGACGTTGAAGCCGGAATCGCAAATAAAGCCCGTCTTGAAGCCATCTGCGCCGTCATAGGTCCGCAGCAGGCCGTTGTGGGTCCGCAGGCGCCGGCGTCCGATCTGCATGTCGGACATCGCCCACAGCTCTCCATACTCCGGATACTCGCGGATCACGGCACGCGTCAGCCGGGAAAGATCGCGCGCAGTCGTGATCTGCTCCGGTGCCGGAAGGCCGTGCGGATTGACGAAGCTCGACTGCGTCATGCCGATGCGGCGCGCGGTCGCGTTCATGTCGGCCATGAACGCTTCCTCGGTGCCGCCGATCGCTTCGGCCAGCATGACCGCAGCATCGTTGGCCGACTTCACGATCAGCGACTTGAGCGCCAAGTTGACGGTGATCTCGGCGCCGATTGGAAGGCCGAGCTTGCTCGGCGGCTGGGCGTGGGCGTTGGCGCTGACCGGTATCTTCTGATCGAGCGAGATCTTCTTCGCCTTGAGCGCCTCGAACACCATGTAGGCGGTCATGATCTTCGTCAGCGATGCGGGATGCCACGGCTGATCGGCCTCTTCCGCGTAGAGCACGCGGCCGTTGGCGGCATCGAACAGCAGCGCGGGGCCCGCGAGCGCCTGGCCCGACCATGCGAGGATCAGGCTGAGGATGATGGCGGTGTTCCGCGCGATCATTCTTCGGCTCTCCTTCAAATCAAATTTGCGCGGCGCGACACTACTCTGATCCGCCCGGCGATTCATGGCGAAGTTGGGATTTTGCAGACATGGCGGCCATTCGTCGCCGTCCGGTGCCGCATGGCCACAGCGTGATGCAGACGCGGCGCGCCGGTCCGTATGACGCACCTACTTCTTGCGATCGGGGTAGCTGCGCGCCATGCCGTCCCGCACGTCATTCTGGATGCCGTATTGCGCGAACGGATAGCGGAAGCCGTTCTTCGCCAGCGCTTCCATGCCGGTGATCGCCTGCGCGAGATGGTCCGGCGGCAACGCCATCAGCATTTCGTCGTCGAGCACGCCGCCGTAACGCCGCTCGGCGAAGCAGGGGATCGACAGTGACGGCTCGCGCTTGGTGAGAGCGCGGCCCCAGCTGTCCGCGCAGGCGCTCTCGCCGACGACGCCCCAGTCGAACTTCTTGTAGCCCGCCCACTGCAGGCCGTTGATGAAGTACATCATCGCGCCGGGCGTCGCGTAGAACAGCACGATGTCGGGCGGATCGAGACGGCCGGCTGCGAGTGGTCCGACTGCCAGCGCATCGTATTTGCCATCCGGTACGCAATGCATGGCCGCCTGATGGTTCTTCGCGTCATCAGGCGTCGAGAACCACACATTGACCATGTGCGCACCGGATTGCCATTTCGGATCCTTGGCATTGCCGAGTCCGACGACGGCACGGCATTGGGCGCCGACGAGATCGTCCGAGGTGATGCCGACCGTCCAGCCGAGACGCGACGCCTGCGCCACCACCTGATCGAGCGTATGGACGGCTTTCGGGCGGCGGATACGGGGGATCGCCTCCATCTCCGCGCGGTCCTCATACATCTTCATCGCGAATGGAAAAGAGCGCAGACGCAGCAGGCGCTCGAGATCCGCGGAGAGTTTGCCGTAGTCGAAGGCGGCCGCTTCCGGTGCGTGCAGTGCGGTCATCTTGGACCTCCCTGGTATGATTCTAAATGTTGGGCCGATATTGTGCCGGCAGGGGACGGCGTGCAAGGTGGACCTCCGCATAAGCAAATAAGCGGAGTGCGCGATGCTGAGCGCCGGTGATCTGGTCATGAGGCGCGCGACGCGGCGCGATCTGGACGCGGTCGTCGCCATTCAACGGGCGGCCTACGCGCGCAATCGTGAGTTGCTCGGTGCCGAGCCGATGCCGCTGATGACGGACTACGACGAGATATTCCGGGACTATGAGGTGTGGGTGACCGGCGACCGGCCCATCACCGGCGTTCTGATCCTCGAGCCAGCGGCGGACCATCTCCTGATCTGGAGCATTTCGACTGATCCCGCGGCCCAGAAATGCGGCCTCGGTCGCGCCATGCTCGCCGCCGCCGAGGTGCGCGCACGCGAACTCGGGCGCGATACCATGCGGCTCTATACGGGAACGGTCCTCACGCATCTCGTCGCTTGGTACACGCGCAACGGCTATGCCACGGAGCGCGTCGAGCAATGGAAAGATCGCTCACTTACCCACATGATCAAGCGGATTTGATGCCGTTTTCCGCCGCCTAGAGTGGTGGACGCAGGCGCCTTATCGGGTCACACTCATCAGTCAACGGCGAAACTGACGAGGAGTCGCTGCACACGATGTTTCCACTTTCCAAGATGCTCGCCTCTTTCGTGAAGGTTGGCACCCTCAATGTCACCGATGCCGAGGGCAAGACGCATGTCTTTGGCGGCGTGAAGCCGGGGCCGGTTGCGAACATGCGGCTGACCGATCCAACGCTCTACCGTAAGCTCTTCTTCAATCCGGAATTGCACGCGGGCGAAGCATATATGGACGGGCGCATGACCTTCCCGGAGACGGGATTGCGCAACTTCCTCACGCTGTTTTCACTCAACCGCCTGTCGCTCAGCAATCAGCCGATACAGGCTGTGCTGCGCCGCGTTTCGCGCGGGCTGAAAAAGTTTCAGCAGGCGAACCCGATCGGCAAAGCGCAGCAGAACGTCGCGCACCATTACGATCTCGGCAATCCGTTCTACGAGCTGTTTCTCGACAAGGAGCTGTTCTACTCGTGCGCCTATTTTCGCAGCGAGGCGGAGACGCTGGAGGAGGCACAGCGCAACAAGTGCCGGCTGATCGCGGCAAAGCTCTGTCTCAAGCCCGGCACGAAGGTGCTCGACATCGGGTGCGGGTGGGGCGGGCTCGCGCGCTATCTCGCGCAGATCGCGGACGTTGAAGTAACCGGTGTCACGCTGTCGAAGGAGCAGTACGCGCTCGCCGTCGAGCGGACGAAGGCAGCGGGCCTCGAAGGCCGCGTCACGTTCGCGCTGAAGGATTACCGCGAGCTGACGACGAAGTTCGATCGCATCGTCTCGGTCGGCATGTTCGAGCACGTCGGTGTCGGTCACTACGGTGAGTTCTTCGCGAAGGTGAATGACCTGCTGACCGATGACGGCCTGATGCTTTTGCACTCGATCGGCAAGATGAGCCCGCCAGGCACAGCGAGCCCATGGCTCAGGAAGTACATTTTCCCCGGCGCTTATTCACCCGCGCTGTCGGAAGTTTTTCCTGCGACAGAGAACAACAGCCTATGGGTGACCGATCTCGAATTTCTGCGCGTGCATTACGCGACGACGCTGCGGCATTGGCACCAGCGCTTCGAGGCCAATCGCGAGCAGGTCGCCAAGATGTACGACGAGCGCTTCTGCCGCATGTGGGAGTTCTACCTGATCAGCGCGGAGATGATGTTCCGCACGGGGTCGCAGGAGGTCTTCCACATGCAGCTTGCGAAGCAGCGCGACGCCGCGCCGATCACGCGCGACTACGCGGTCGACGTGCAGCGGGACTACGAGCGCATCGAACGAGAGCGTGGGTTCTGAGGCTCAGTCCGCGCCGTTCGGTGTCGGCTTGCGCCGCGCGCGCTCGCGCTTTGCAGTGTTGGTGAGTTTGCCTGCGGTCGCGTCGAGCTTGCGTTGTGCCGCGTTGAAGGCATCGCGCAGCGCAATGAAGACGTCCGTATAGTCGCCCTCGCTGTTGACCACGATCGGCTGCTTGCCCGGCATGCCGAGATCGATCGTGACGTTGAACATCTTCGCCCGATCCGCCGTCCGGTTCGGCGAAGAGATCACGACGCGCGCGTGGGTGAGGCGATCGAAATGGCCATGCAGCCGCGCGAATTTCTCGTGGATGCGGGCCTCCACTGCGTCACTCTTGTCGATGCCGTGGAAGGAGATCGCGAGAGGGGTCGTCATGCTGAGGCAACCTTTCTCCAATGTTGACCGACTGGCGATAATTAGCACGTGGGAACCAAAACCGGCAGGATCAAGGGCAGGTTCGCGCAATTCGCGCCAATGCGCCTTGCGCTGGGTCATTGATGTGCGACCGGCGATACTTTCCCGTGAAAAGGGCAGGGCCAATTGTTCGCGATGAGGCATCGCGAGCAATATTCAGTCGCGTGTAACGGGATGGCGCGACGGCATCGCGCGTGCGATCCATCCGAGTGCGAATGGCGCGCACGCGGTGCGGGCATCTTGTGATGCAGGGATGATGAATGATGTTGCGGGTAGTCGCGGACTGAGAAGCGTCGTCCGCGTCACGCGCTCTCGCAGAAGCCGTGCGCCTTCAGCACGCGCTTGTCCGACGGGGGGAATTTGGCCAGCCGGTCAGCAGGCCGCACCGGGCGGCGTACCAATTCGCCGCCGCAGTTGGGGCAGCGGCCGCCCGGCAGCCGCTCGCCCGCGCAATCCGCGCAGAACGTGCATTCGAAGGAGCAGATCAGCGCGTCCGGCGCATCGGGCGGGAGATCCTTGTTGCAGCATTCGCAGTTTGGTCTGAGTGCCAGCATCGCGAACCTCCCGCGTGGATGATCAGAAGAACGCCTGCAAGCCGGTCTGCGCACGGCCGAGGATGAGCGCGTGCACGTCGTGCGCGCCTTCGTATGTGTTGACCGTCTCCAGGTTCGCGGCGTGACGCATCACGTGGTACTCGATCTGGATGCCGTTGCCGCCGTGCATGTCGCGTGCGAGGCGCGCGATATCCAGCGCCTTGCCGCAGTTGTTGCGCTTGATGATCGAGATCGCTTCCGGCGCAAGCTTGCCCTCGTCGAACATCCGGCCGGCGCGCAGAGCCGCATGCAAGCCCAGCGTGATCTCCGTCTGCATGTCGGCGAGCTTCTTCTGCACGAGCTGCGTCGCGGCGAGCGGACGGCCGAACTGCTTGCGATCGAGCGTATAGGAGCGCGCGCGATGCCAGCAGTCTTCGGCGGCACCCATCGCGCCCCACGCGATGCCGTAGCGTGCGCGATTGAGGCAACCGAACGGACCCTTGAGGCCCGATACGTTCGGCAGCATCGCGCTTTCCGGTACGACCACGCCGTCCATCACGACTTCGCCGGTGATCGAGCAGCGCAGGCTGAGCTTGCCGCCGATCTTCGGCGCTGATAGCCCTTTCATTCCCTT
>CAZKZT010000211.1:0-6910 GCA_964557265.1 uncultured Hyphomicrobium sp. | reverse complement strand
TGCATCGCCGGCTCGCGCCTGCTGGTGCAGGAGAGCATCCACGACCAGTTCGTCGAGAAGCTGGTCGCGGTCGCCGCTTCCGCCAAGCTCGGCAATCCGCAGCTCTTCGAGACGCAGGTCGGTCCAGTGACGACGCCGCCGCAGTACGAGAAAATTCTCGGCTACATCGACATCGCCAAGGGCGAAGGCGCGCACTGTGCCCTCGGCGGCGGCCCGGCGACGGCAGCCGAAGGCGGCGGCAAGTACTTCGTCAAGCCGACGATCTTCACCGGCGTGCACAACAAGATGCGCATCGCGCAGGAGGAAGTGTTCGGGCCGGTCCTCTCCGTCATCAAGTTCAAGGACGAAGCGGAAGCGATCCAGATCGCGAACGACATCGCCTACGGGCTCGGGTCGGGCGTGTGGACGCAGTCGATCCGGCGCGCAACGGTGATGGCGCAGAAGATCAAGGCCGGCACGGTGTGGGTGAACACCTATCGCGCCGTATCGTTCACGATGCCGTTTGGCGGCTACAAGGCCTCGGGGCTCGGCCGCGAGAACGGCGCCGAGACGATCGAGAATTACCTCCAAACGAAGAGCGTCTGGATCAACAACGCCGTCGGCAGCGGCGGCAATCCGTTCGTGATGAAAACGGCGTCTAATAGCTGAGCGATATTTGCCGCGGACGCGTACGGCGTCGTGCTGGAAGCACGCCTTCCGGCGTGACGCCGACACGCGCCGCGGAACGACCTCGCCGGTTGGCGCTTCATTGGCGCGATCTTCGATCGCCACTCTTGAGGAGCGCTCGAAGAGCGCAAGGCAAGGATGCCCCACCAAGAGGCGGCGGCCGCGGCGCCGGTAGCCGAAGGCGTTGGCGTCTGCGGAAAGAAAAGAGCTACCCGCCCGCGCCCTTCTCCATCTTCTCCCGGATCAGCTTCCGGCACAGCCACACGCCGGTCAGCGCGAACACGCTCGCACCCGCGAGGTTCGCCGTTATGACGCCCGTGGGCCCATAGAGGTAGCTCCCGAGCGTCACGACCGGCACTGTGCCGAGCGTGGCGCGCCCCCAGTTGAGCACCGTCGGCCAGTGCGGATGACCGAGCGCGTTGAGCGCCGCATTGGACACGAACAACAACCCCAGGAACACGAACAGCGGCGAGATATAGACGCAATACACGCGCAGCAGTGCCGCCGTCTCCCCCGTCGCATGAAACACGCCGATCAACGGCTCGACCGCAATCGCGAGAGCCGCCCACGCGAGAGCGGTGAAGCCCACCGCCGTCCAAATCGACACGTCGAATGCCCGCTGGACGCGATCCCATTGGCGCGCACCAAGGTTCTGTCCAAGAACCGGCCCGACAGCGCCCGAAAGCGCGAAGATGGCCCCGAACGCGACCGGCGAGATGCGTCCGATCAGTGCCCATGCCGCAACCGCGTCGTTGCCGTGGCTCGCAATCGCGTAGGTGACATAGGTGTTGGCAATCGGTGTGGCGAGGTTCGTAACGGTGGCAGGCACGGCAAAACGCAGAATGGTCGGGCCATCGGCGATCAGCGCCCGCCAGCGCGGCCACTCGATCAGGTCGTGGGTGCGCACGAGCCAGTAGATGCCCGCCGCCACCACGGCGAGCCGCGAAATGTTGGTTGCCCACGCCGCGCCGTGAATGCCGAGGTTGAATACGAAGATGAACAGCGGATCGAGCGCCACGTTGACGAAAGCGCCGACGAGCGTGACGTTCATCGAGCGCCGCGCGTCGCCCTGCGAGCGCAACACTGCGGAAGAACACATGCCAAGCGACATCAGCGTCGCGAACGGGAGCAGGACCCGAAGGTAGCTCGTCGCCAACTCGTGCGTGCGTCCGGATGCGCCGAGCAGTGTCATCAGCTCCGGCACGAACGCCCACAACAGCCCGCCCGCGATGGCGGAGAACACGATGGCGAACACATGGACGCTGGCGCTGAGGCGTTTCGCGCCGGCCATGTTGCCGGTTCCGATCTCCGGCGCAATCAGCGCACTTGCGGAGATCGCGGTGCCGATGCCGACCGAGATCATCACGAACATCACGGTCGACGCATAGCCGACAGCGGCGACGATCTGGACGTCACCGAGCATGCTGAGGAAAAGAATGTTAGCCAGTTCCCCGACGAAAATGGCCATCAACCCAACGGCTGATGCGCCCGTCATGCGGAGAACGTGACCGGGTATGGAGCCGGTCACGAACCGCGCCGTGCCTTCTCTCGGCATGGCGCCGGTCCCCTTTACAATGTCCGCCGCGCGCGGATTGCCGCAGAAAGCGTGCCTTCGTCGAGGTAATCGAGCTCACCGCCAACCGGCACGCCGTGCTGGAGGCCCGAAACCTTCACTTCTGTCTCCGTAAGCTGCTCGCGCACGTAATGCGCCGTCGATTGGCCTTCGACGGTCGCGTTGAGCGCCAGCAGGATTTCCTTGGTCTCTCCATTGCGGGCGCGCGCGATCAGGCTGGCGATGTTGAGCTGGTCGGGGCCGATCCCGTCGAGCGGCGACAGATGCCCGCCGAGCACATGATAGAGCCCGTTGACGACGCCCGCACGTTCGAGCGCCCACAGGTCGCCGATCTCCTCGACCACCACGACCAGCGTGCGGTCGCGGCGCTGATCGGCGCAGATCGTGCACGGCGACACCGTGTCGAGGTTGGCGCACACCTCGCACGTGACGAGATTGCGCGCCGCATCCTGCATCGCGGCGGCAAGCGGTTCGAGCAGCTCGTGGCGACGCTTCAGCAGCGCCAGTGCCGCCTTGCGGGCAGAACGCGAGCCGAGCCCCGGCAGCCGCGCCAGCAGCTGAATCAGGCGCTCGATTTCCGGCCCCGCAATCTTGCCTTTCATGACGATGTGCCTTCCTGCGACGGTGCGCGCCTCAACGCCGCCCGCCCCTGCCCCGCGGTGCCGCTTCTGCCGGCGGCGCGATGCCTTTCACCGCTTCGGTGATGTCCGCCGCGAAGCGATCGACGGTGTCGGGCGAGGTATCCCACGCGCACATGAAGCGGCAACCGCCCGCGCCGATGAACGTATAGAACCGCCAGCCCTTCTCGCGCAGCTTCGCCTGCGCCGCCGGCGCGATTTCCGCGAACACCGCGTTGGACTGCACCGGATACATCAGATCGACGCCATCGAGCGGCGTGATCTGATCGGCGAGCCGCTTCGCCATCGCGTTCGCGTGCCGGGCATTGCGCAGCCACACGTCGCCTTCCAGCAGCCCGAGCCATGGCGCCGACACGAAGCGCATCTTGGACGCAAGCTGACCGGCCTGCTTGACGCGCCATGCGAAGTCCTCGGCCAGCTCCTTCTTGAAGAACACCACCGCTTCGCCGATCGGCAGGCCGTTTTTCGTGCCGCCGAAGCAGAGCACGTCGACGCCCGCGCGCCAGGTGATCTCGGAGGGATGGCAGCCGAGCGTCGCGACCGCGTTCGCGAACCGCGCACCGTCCATGTGGACGTTGAGTCCGTGGCGCTTGGCGATCGCGGCGATCGCGCGCAATTCCTCGACCGTATAGACGGTACCCACTTCGGTCGACTGCGTCAGCGACACCGCCTTGCATTTCGGGAAGTGGATGTCGGTGCGCTTCTTCGCCGTGAACTCGATGATGTCGGGCGTCAGCTTGCCGAGCGGACCTTCCACCGCCAGCAGCTTGGAACCCGCCGAGAAGAACTCGGGCGCACCGCACTCGTCGGTCTCGATGTGGCTCAGCTCATGGCAGATCACGGCGTGGAACGGCTGGCACATCGCCGACAGCGTCACCGAGTTTGCCGCTGTGCCGTTGAAGACGAAGAAGACTTCGCAGTCGGTCTGGAACAGCGCGCGCAAGCCATCACACACAGCCGCCGTCCAGCGGTCCTCACCGTAGGAGAACTCGTGGCCGGTCGTATTGGCCCGCTTCAGCGCTGCCAGCGCCTCGGGGCAGATCCCGGCATTGTTGTCGGAGGCAAAGTGCTGCGTCATGACATCGTTCCCAGCCGCGTTTCAGGCTTGGCGCGGGGCCGCGCGCGCCCGCCCCCGCTCCGGCCGCCGACCATAAGGCCTGATGGCCCGCGATGCGAGCACTGACGGGCCGCCGCCTGTCCAGGTCCAGCCCAAACCAGCGGCCGCCAGCCTACTCTTTCATGATTTTCCGTATGACCGGCGTGTAACGGTCGCCATCGCCGGCCAGGATCGACTCGTCGAACAACGTGGCGACGAGGTCTGCGCCACGGGCCTTGATGCCGGCCTCCCTGGCAAGTTCGCGGGCGTACGACAGGTCCTTTTGCGCATAGCGGACCGAGAACGCGCCCTCCGGGTAGTCCTGCGGCAGCAGGTGCTTCATCCCGTGATTACGAAGGGCGAAGCTGTCCGCCGATCCCTTGCTCATGGTCTCGAACAGCAGCTTGCCGTCGACACCCGACGCCTCCGCGATCGAGATCGCCTCGGCGAGTGCCATCGTCGTCTCGAACAGCACCATATTGTTCATGATCTTGACCACCTGACCGGCGCCGACATCGCCGCAGTGGGTGATCTCGTTACCCATCGTGTCGAGGATCGGCTTGATCCGGCCGAACACCTCGGGCGATGCGCCGACCATGATCGACAGCGTGCCATCGACGGCTGCGCGCCGCGTGCGTGCGATCGGAGCATCGGCGAAATGGCCCTCTTTCGCAGCAAGCGCCGCAGCCAGTTTTCGCATCAGCGCTGGCGGTGCCGTCGACATGTCGACCAGCGTCTGACCGGGGCGCATCAGCGCGACAAGGCCGTTTGCGCCCTCTGTCACGATCTCGACCTCGCGGCCGCCGGGAAGACACATCAGGATGATGTCGGACGCCTGCGCCAGGCCGCGCAGCGATGTCGCGATCCCGACGCCATCCGCGCGCAATCGCTCGAGCGGCTCCATCTTCTGGTCGAACGCGATCACTTTCCACGCGCCCTTCGTCGCCAGGTTCCGGCACATCGCCTCACCCATGACCCCGAGGCCGATGAAGCCGATCGTCGATATCGTCATTCGCAGAATGCCTCCCCGTCTTGATTTCCCTTACGGGTGTCAGTCGTGGTCGTTTCCATCAGGCGCCTTCCTGTAGGGCCCGTACTCCGCCAACGCCGCGCGCTGCTCGTCCATGAAGCGGCGCTCGTCGACCAGATACCGCGCCACCGCCTTGCGGAAGCCCGGATCCGCGATCCAGTGCACCGAATAGGTCGGCGTCGGCATATAGCCGCGCGCGAGCTTGTGCTCACCCTGAGCACCGGCTTCGACCCGCGCCAGCTTCCGCGCAATCGCAATCTCGATCGCCTGATAGTAGCAGATCTCGAAATGCAGGAACGGGTGATGCTCCGTGCATCCCCAGTAGCGGCCATAGAGGCAATCGCCGCCGATGAGATTGAGCGCCCCCGCGACGTAGTCGCCATCACGTTTCGCCATCACCAGCAGGCATTGATCGGCCATCACCTCGCCGAGCATCGAGAAGAAGGCCCGGTTGAGATAGGGCCGCCCCCATTTGCGACTTCCCGTCTCCATGTAGAAGGTGAAAAACGCGTCCCAGTGCGCTTCGGTGATGTCGCTTCCGCTGACATGCTCGATCGTGAGGCCCGCACTCATCGCCTCCGCGCGCTCCTTGCGCACCGCCTTGCGCTTGCGCGACGCGAGGCTCGCGAGGAAATCGTCGAAGGTCGCGTAACCGGCGTTCTGCCAATGGAACTGCTGGTCGGTACGCTGCAACCAACCGCGCCCGGCACCGATCCGCGCCCACTCCCCCTCGCTGAGGAAAGTTGCATGAACCGATGACGCGTCGACCTCCTTCGCGAGCGCGACGGCGCCTGCGATCAGCATGCGCTCGCGTTCTTCCGCACCCTCTCCGCTGCCCACGAGGAAACGAGGGCCTGGCACAGGCGTGAACGGCACCGCGATCTGAAGTTTGGGGTAATAGCGGCCACCGGCGCGCTCATAGGCTTCAGCCCAGCCGTAGTCGAAGATGTATTCGCCCTTGCTGTGGTTCTTCAGGTAGCAGGGCGCAGCGCCGATGATCGCGCCATTCTGCTCCAGTGTCAGGTGGCAGGGCCGCCAGCCCGCGCGCGCACCAACCGCTCCCGAGCGCTCCAGCGCGGCGAGGAAGGCGTGCGATACGAATGGATTGAGTGTTGCCGGATCGGGATTGGCGAGGCGGTCCCACGTCGCGGCATCGATGCCGCTGATCGCCGGATGCACATGAACATTGGGTTCACCGCTGACCGGCATGGGTGGCCTCCCTGCTGTGACCCGGAACAAGATCGAGGCGGCGCCGCGAACGCAACCCGTCCGCGGCGCCAACCTTTAGCAGGATATTACTTCTCTTCTTCTTCGCCACCCTCGCGGCGCTTCAGAGCAGCCTTGAAGATATCGCCGAGCGATGCGCCCGAGTCGCTGGAACCGTACTGCGCGACGGCCTGCTTCTCTTCGGCGATCTCCAGTGCCTTGACCGAGACCTGGATGCGGCGCGTGGTCTTGTCGACGCTGATCACCGCGGCATCGACCTTGTCGCCGACGTTGAAGCGCTCAGGACGCTGCTCGGAGCGGTCACGCGACAGATCCGAGCGCTTGACGTAGCTCGTGATCTCGGTGTCGGCGATGCGCACCTGGATGCCGTTCGCCTCGACCTGGATGACCTCGCAGGTGACGGGGTCGCCCTTCTTGAACTTGGCGAGCGTGTCGAGCGGATCGCCGGACACCTGCTTGATGCCGAGCGAGATGCGCTCCTTGGCGCTGTCGACGTCGAGAACGACGGCTTTGACGTTGTCGCCCTTCTTGTAGTCCTTGATCGCCTCGTCGCCCGACTTGTTCCAGTCGAGATCGGAGAGATGGACCATGCCGTCGACGCCACCATCGAGGCCGATGAACAGGCCGAACTCGGTGATGTTGCGGATCGGACCCTCGACGAGCGTACCCTTCGGGTGCGT
>CAZKZT010000210.1:0-6954 GCA_964557265.1 uncultured Hyphomicrobium sp. | reverse complement strand
CTTGGCCTGCGATCCGCAATTCGAAGGCAATGGTGACCGATGTGGTGCCGAGCCGACGCGATCGTCACCGCCGAAGTGGTCTACGTGGTGGTCGACAACCAGACCTGGAAGAAGCGCCCCATGACCTCTGCAGAGCGGGCCCGGTTCGAGGAAGGCGCGGCGGGCAAAATCGTAGATCACGCTGGCTACTATCCCATTCGGCTCTGATCCGGTTGTAGCGGCGCCATTTGGCTCCCGACGCCGCCCTTCCCGGCAGAAGCGCCGTCGAATCGGGCACCTCCCTCAATTGACAGCGCATTTCAGCGGGGCCTAAATAGTCGCAGTTCGACTCGGCGCATCGGTGTTGCGCCCAGGCCGCACTGTACCGGCTGCCTCGGGCACCGGACGACAGGTGCATCGCATTGCGTCGCATCTCCGGTCAAATCCACTTTTAGTTGTGTTGATCGGACGCAACACCAGCATCGCGATAGTGTTGCGGCCAAATTGATGGGCGTTTGGGTTCGTTTATTGCGAAATCCGTTGCGTGTGACCGGGAGCCGGTCTAGCCATCCCGGCCTGATATGAATTCGTCATCAGCGTGCATATGAATACGGTTCAGCCGCGTTAGTTGTGCGGTGCCTTCTTTCGTCATGATTTGGCACCGACGGCGTGACAAAGAGACGGCGGCGCGAGATTGGCATTGGCCATGCATGGGAAAGTCCCGATATGCGCCGGAGGCTCCGGCGGCGTCGGATCGTTCGGGACGCAGATTGCACCCCGCCCCCATCCAGCCCCATCCCGGGCTGGAACCGGTGACAACCCAAGGGGAACGAAGAAAAAAATGGATCTAGGTGACCTTATCAAGCCGGAAGGGGTGTTCGCTTCCCTCAAGGCAAAGAGCAAGAAGCAGGTCCTGCAGGAGCTGTCGCACAAGGCAGCCGAGCTGACCGGCCTGGACGAACGCGCGATCTTCGAGACGCTGCTGCAGCGCGAGCGCCTCGGCTCGACGGGGCTCGGCCGCGGCATCGCGATTCCTCACGGCAAGCCTCCCGGGCTCAAGCGGATCACCTGCATGTTCGCGCGTCTTGAAGCGCCAATCGACTTCGAGGCCACGGACGGTGAGCCGGTCGAGCTGGTATTCCTCCTGCTCGCCCCTGCCGATGCCGGCGCGGATCACCTGAAGGCGCTCGCGCGCATCTCGCGGCTCCTGCGCGACGACCTTTCCCTGGAGCGGCTCAAGGCGTCGCGTGACCGCGCCGCGCTCTTTGCCGTGCTTACGGCACCGGCGACGTCTCACGCCGCCTAACCGAGGACCAGCAGCGCGCCCAATCCCAAGCCGCCGATGATGATTCGCCACCAGGCGAACGGCGCGAAGCCGTGTCTGCTGACGAAGTCGAGCAGATAGCGCACCACGATCACGCCGGCGATGAACGACACGACGAAGCCGATCGCGATGCCTTTGACGGTCGCGGCATCGAGGTGCGCGTACGTCTTGTACAGGTCGTACGCGAAAGCGCCCGCCATCGTCGGCATGGCAAGGAAGAACGAGAACTCGGCCGCTGCCCGCTTGGACACGCCCATCAGCATCGCCCCGACGATGGTGGCGCCCGAACGCGACACCCCTGGGATCATGGCGAGGCATTGGAAAAAACCAATCCGCAGCGCCATCCACGGCGTCACGTCGATGACATCATCGACGTGCGGGTCGAGCTTCATCCGGTCGACGGCGAGCAACACGAACCCGCCGAGAATCAGCATGATGCAGATCAGCATCGGCGAGGCGAACAGCACCTGCTTGATGATCGAGTGCGCCAACACGCCGATCACCGCCGCGGGCAGGAACGCGAGCAGGATCGCCGCCACGAACCGCCGCGCCTGAGGTGACGAGGGCAGATCCCGCGCCAAGCGAATGAGTCGCGCCGAATAGACTGTGAGGATAGCGAGAATCGCGCCGAGCTGGATCAGGATCTCGAACGTCTTCTCCGGCGAATCAAAACCGAGGAAATGCCCAGCGAGTAAAATATGGCCCGTTGACGAGACCGGAAGAAACTCGGTCAAACCCTCGAGCAGACCGAGCAGGATCACTTGCCACGTTGGCATGCTAGACCAATTCCCCGGGTGCTCGGTACACCGGGCGCATTCGACCAGCGCAAAGCGCTATGGTGTCGCCGGTTCGCCGAATTCAGACGATAATCCAAGGCCACGACATGAACGAAGCGTGCACGAACATGGCCAAACGTCGTATAGTGCGCGCGCACATTTGCCACGAGGCGGTCATGGTGCGCAATGTCCGTAGCGCCACATGCGCCCACGTGCACGCTCGACGACGAAATGGCACTCGGCTGAAGGAGACGACGAACCGGTCATGAGGCGAGCCCTCGTCATCCTCGGCGCTCTCGTCGTCACGACGCTCGCCACGCTATTCATCGCTCCGATTCTGATCGACTGGGACCGCTATCGCGGCACGATCGAGGAGGAAGCGTCGCGTCTTGCGGGACGCGAGGTCCGTATCGGCGGCCAGATCAATGTTCGCCTGCTGCCGGTACCGACGATCCACATCGGGCGCCTGCGCATCGCCGACACGACGGCGGCGATCGGCGAACCGTTGTTCAAGGCCGAGGCGGTGAGGGTACGGCTCTCGCTGTCGCCCTTGATCGCCGGCGCGATCGAAGCACGCCACGTCGAGCTGACGAACCCGGTCGTCAATCTGGTGCTCGACGACAAGGGGGGCGGCAACTGGGCGAGCCTGGCGCGCAACGGCGGCAACCTGCCCGACAGTGTCTCATTCGACGATGTCCGCATCTCCGACGGATCGCTGGTCGTGCGTGCGACCAATGGCTCAGTGAAGGCGCAGTTCAACCAGATCGCCGGCACGATTTCAGCCACGGCGCTCGAGGGGCCTTACCGCGTCGCACTCACCTACGCCGAGCCCGACGCGAAGGGAGCGGCAGGTGCGGCGAGCAGCCAAGGAGTGCGCGAACTGCGCTTCTCGACCGCGCGGCAGGATGCCGATGGCGGCGTGCGCTTCAAGGGCACGGTACGCTCACCCGCGAGTGGGATGAGTTGGGCACTCGATGGCACCGCATTCGATCTCCTCGGTCGTGTTCGCGTCGATGGCGCGCTGACGGCACGCATTCCCTTCGTGCGCAGCGACGCGGCATCGGCGCGCGGCCGCGGTTCCGCCCCCCCCGCCGTCGTCGAGGTGAAATCGAGCCTGCGCGCCGACACCGCGGCCATGGAACTCGCCGACTTCACGCTGACCATCGACGCTGACAACAAGCCCCAGCTCGCCAACGGCGCCGCGCGCTTCTCATGGGGCGAGCTGACGACTGCTGAAATCCTCGTCAAGGCGCGCTGGATCGACATCGATCGTATCATCGGCACGGATGCCGATACGGCCTCGACGGCCACGCTCACGCGCATGATCGCGGGCTTTGGTGATGCGCTGCCCGGCACGGACCAGCTCCGCGCGCTCGTCCTGCTCGATCAGGCCACGCTCAACGGCGACGTCATCAGCGCGCTCAAGGCCGACATTCAGAAGAATGCCGCCGGCTACGAGATCCGCGAGCTCTCCGGCAATCTGCCGGGCAGCGCGCGTCTCATTCTCAGCGGCCGCCTCACCCCCGAAAATGACGACAAGCAGTTCGAGGGGCCGGTAACGCTGCGCGGCGCATCCTTCAACAGGTTCATCGCCTGGGCGGGTCGCGGCCTCCAGCCGCCCGAGATTGCCCAGGATGGGCCATTCGCGCTCGACGGACAGCTCGCGGTCGGCCCGAAACACATCGGCGCGCAGGACATACGCGTCGAGGTGCCCGGCGGACGGCTCGGCGGCGACGCCCGCTGGTCGTGGGGTTCCGGCCCGACGGACGCGGCCAGCGGCGCATCACCCGCCATCGCGCTCGCGCTCGATGGCCCTTCGCTCGACATCGGCGCGCTGCTGCCGAATGAACCGCGACCCGCCGCCCTCATTCGCGACATCCTCTCAGCCATTGCGGTGCCGGCGCCGGGTGAGCGCCCGGCGAGCACGGCGAAGCCCGCCAATCCCTGGCCGTCGGCCGACGTGAAGCTGCGCTTCGGCCGCCTCGCGACACGCGCCGGCATTTATCACGATGTCGACGCTGAGCTGCGTTGGGACGGCAAGAGCTGGAAAGTGCCCCGCCTGCATGCCGCCGGCGCCGCCGGCTGGCGCGTCGAACTCGAAGGCGACCTCGCCGGCTTCAACGAGGCCAATCCCGCCGGCACGGTCGCGGGCATACTGACGAGCCCCGACCGCGCCGCGTTCGCGGATTTCCTTTCGCTGCTGGAAATTCCGCAAACGGGTATCCTTGAGCCCGACCGTCTCGCGCGCATCTCGCCGACCCGGCTCGCCGGCCGGCTGACGCTCAAGCCGAAGTCCGCCTCAGAGCCTGCAAGCGCGCGCCTCACCGTCGATGGTGATGCCGGTGAAAGCCGCATTGCCGCTGTCCTCTCCACGCCGCGGCGAGGCGGCAGCCTCCACGATCAACCTCTCGAAATCGATGTGCGGGCGGATTCTCCCGCGATCACCAGTCTCCTCGCGCAGGTAACACCCGATGGTTGGATCGCGCCGGCCGCTGCCCGCATCGCTGTCCCCGCCCGCCTGACGTTTGCGGCCGTCGGCCAGCTCGGAGCGGGACTGCAGACACTTGCGGCCCTCGAGAGCGCCGGTCTGCGCGCCGAGCTGCGCGGCCGTCTGAAGGCACCGGCGGGCGGCGCGCCCGATCTCGCCGGTACGATACAGCTTCGCGCCGACGATCTTGCGCATCTGCTCGCCACAACCGCGCTCGGCGGCAGCCCCCGGCTCGCGGGTCTGCCTGTCACCGGCCAGCTCGCGCTCGCACTCAACGACAAGCGCCTGAAACTCGAAAGCGACGACCTGACCATCGCCGATGCGCGCCTCAGAGGAACCATCGATCTCGATTTCACGAAGCCGGTCAAACGACTCGACGCCAAACTCACGTCCAGCCGCGTGGAACTGACGCGTGCGCTGATCCCGATCCTCGACGAGCGCCTCGCCGCCGCCGTGCAAACCCCGCAGCGCGTCGAGGCGCCATCCTGGTGGCCGGAAGCGCCATTCGACTTCGACCGTCTCAGCACGATCGAGGGGACGATCGCGCTCGACACGCCGGAGTTCGTCGTCGCCAACGGGATCGCACTGCGGAACGCGCGCATCGACACCACCATCCGGCCCGGCACGCTCGACATCCGTCTCGCCGAAGCCAATGCCGGTGGCGGCAAGGCGGCGGGCCGTTTCACGCTTGCGAAGGCGCCAGCCGGCGTGACGCTGAAGGGCGCGCTGCGGATTGACGGCGCCGATCTCGGCCCCGGCGTCGCGACCAACACGCCGCCGCCCGTCGGCGGCCGCGTGCAGCTCATCGTCGATGTTTCCGGCTCCGCACTCACCGCTCGCGGCCTTGTCGCATCCCTTTCAGGCACCGGCGAGGTTCGGTTGTTCGATACGGTCCTCAATCATCTCTCGCCATCCGCGATCACGGAAGCGAGCGCCATCGTCCTTGGTCCGGAGGGGACGCTCGGTCCCGGCAGCCTCGAAAAGCTTCTGCGCGAGCGGTTGAGCGGCGAACCCCTGCAACTCGGCCGCCGCCGCATTGCGCTGACGATCAGTGACGGCCACGTGCGCACGGCCCCGCTGGTTGCAGAAACCAAGGCCGGCCGCGTCAACGGCACGCTCATCATCGATCTCGACAGCCAGCGCATCGACAGCGAATGGAAACTCGACGGCGCAACCGTCCATCCGCGCAAGGGCGCCAAACCCAAGGGCCCGCTGCCGGCCGTGACCATCATCTGGGCCGGACCTCTCGCACGCCTCGCGTCGATCGAGCCACAGATCCAGGTCGACGCGCTCGAGCGCGAACTCAGCGTGCGGCGAATGGAAGGCGAGGTC
Organism: uncultured Hyphomicrobium sp.; assembly: GCA_964557265.1. Classification (GTDB taxonomy): domain Bacteria; phylum Pseudomonadota; class Alphaproteobacteria; order Rhizobiales; family Hyphomicrobiaceae. The sequence goes on along the minus strand of CAZKZT010000210.1, from coordinate 1,055 downwards.
GACGAACTCGAACGCCTGCGCAAACTCGATGAGGACCGCGCGCGCGAGGAAGCCGAGCGCCAGCGCGTGCAGGAGCTGGAGCGCCAGCGCGAGGCGGCGCGGTTCCTCGAGGAACAGCGCGCCCGCGAGGCCGAGCGCGCATCCCCTGTTGTTCCGCCGCCAGCCGCACCCGGATCGCCAGCGCCCTTGTTCCTGCCGAATGCGCTTCCGACATCTCCCACCGAACCGGGCAGTAGCGCTGATCCTGCTGCCACGGCTGTCAAGGAAGGCGATGACACGCCCGCCGCCGAGCAACAGCAGGCCGCGCCGCCGCCTCGCGCCCCGACGCGGCCATCGCCGCGCCCGCAGGCACGCAAGCGTCCGTTCAACCCCTTCGGGGACGGGTTCTCGCAGTGATGCGTCGTCAGCCTGCGAGCTGACGGCCCTGTTTCCGCCCCACAATCTGCTGCAATTCCGACCAAGAACTCTGCTTGAGTTTTTCTCGTCCTGACCGGGCCGGGCGGCAGCGCCCCGACCAGGACGGGGCGATCGGGGTCACTGTGTCCCGGATCGCAGGTACTATTTGTTTCTGTCCACGCCATCGCCCAGCGGCGGCCCACCATTACAGGATGCCCCATGTCGAGCCTGATCCCTTCATCGTTGTCCTCGAGCCGTCCGCGTCAGGCGCGCGCGGCCAAGCGGGCCGCCGTCCGACATGCGCGTCGCCTCGCGGCGGCCCTGCTCGTCATCGGCGCGGGCGCGCTGCCCGTCTCGGCCGCTGAACTGCCGCTGCGCCGTGTCGTGCTCTCCAGCATCGGCCTCGCCCAGTTCACGCATGCCGGTCCCGTCGGTGGCGGCAGCAGCGTCGATCTCTCCGTCCGCCTCGATCAGGTCGACGATCTGCTCAAGAGCCTCACCGTCTTCGATCGCGCCGGCGGCATCGGCGCCGTCAGCCTGCCCGGCAAGGCACCTCTCGCCGAGTTGTTCCGGGACCTGCCGTTCGGTCCGGACGCGCTGAGCTCCCCCAGCGCCCTCCTCAATGCGCTCGTCGGCAGCGAAGTCGAGATCGGCGGAGA
>CAZKZT010000209.1:0-6965 GCA_964557265.1 uncultured Hyphomicrobium sp. | reverse complement strand
CATCCACTTCTGGACCAGATCGGCCACCTCATCGGAGTTGGTATCCATCATCAGCATATGGGTGTTGCCTTTGATCCCCTTCTCGGGGAGCGACAGCCATTCGGATGTCCCGCCCGCCGCCAGCAAAGCCTTGTGATAGCTGACTGATCTATCAGCGAGCCTCACCCAGGCCGGACTCTGATCGAGGAAGTCACCCCACACGACGAGATGCGGCACCCTCTTCACCGCCGCCAGATTGACGGTCGACGGATCGGGCGACCCCGACGGCTCGATGGCGATCACCGCTTTGATTTTATCTGGCGCTTTCAACGTGGCGTTGTAGCCGAAGTTGCCGCCCTGACTGTGGACCATGATCACGCAGGGACAGACTTTATCGACCAGCGCGTTGTACGCCGCCTGCGTCTGCGGATCGTTCGAGGTCCAGCGCGGCACGCCCTGCATAGCAAACGTATCGAACGCCTCGACCGGAAACTTCTGTCCATCGAAGCCCCTGCGCTTCGCAGGATCGGTCGCATACGACCCGGCAGCGCCGATGCGGAACAGCTCCCACGCTTCCTTCTTCGTGCGGAAAACCGGAGCGGTCTTGTAGACTTCGGGATAACGCGACCACGATGCGCGCCCGCGTTCGACGGCGTCCGACACATACACGTCATGCCCGGCATTGAGGAAAAACATCTGCCATCCGGGCTTGCCGTCCGGCTTCGTCTCCCAGGCAACGCCCGTCAGGCCGCCGCCGTGCCACATCAGCAGCGGATAGCGCGCTTTCGGATGCTTGAGCTTGACGTACTGGACGTACATCTGGCCTGTGTGGAAGTCACCGTTCGGATTGCGCGGGATCGGCGGCGCGCCAGCGGCGGCGTCCCGTCCCTTGGCCGGTAAGCCCGATAGCGTGATCTGCCGCCCGCCGATATGGAAGCTGCCGATCTCGCTGACGTCGGCTGCCCCTGCGCTCGAGTTGAGCGCATCCGCGCTTGCCGCCCCCAGCACAAGGGCCGCCGCCACCGTTGCCACCCTCATCGCGTGCTCCCCGCCATCACCGTGGGCCACGCGATCCATGCCCGCCGCAGCACTCTACTGCAAGCGCCTGCCGAGCGGTCGCAACGAGACGGCCTACCGCCCTTCGAGGCGGCGCAGGCGTGCGGTGGCTTCAACCGCCCCGAGCTTGCGCGCCGCGTCATACCAGCGCCGTGCCGCCGCGATGTCGGGCTGGAGCCCCATCACCTTCATCTTGGAGAGTTCGTCGGGATCATACGTGCTCCCGAGCGCCATCGCACTTTCCGCAAGCCCCTGCTCGGCGGCGCGGCGGAACAGCATACGGGCTGGCTGGATGTTGCCCTGGTCGAGCAGCTCCTTGCCCTTCGCATGCAAGCCAAGCGCGCGCTCACGCTCCGATGAATTCGGCTGCGGTCCGGGTACACTCGGAATCGGCGCAGGCGTCTGGCCGAGCGAAGCGACATTGGTCTGCGGCTGCGAAGCAGCCTGTTGCTGCGGCGCGATGAGCTGCACCGGACCGACGACGACCACCGTCTTCGACTCCGTCAGCACCGTTCCCTCGATCGTCACCAGCGCGACGACCGCATCCCAGCGGCCCTGCACACCCACCGGCAACGTAATCGACAGGCTCGCGAGGCCCGTCAGCGGCACCGCCCAAGCACCGGGGCTGATCGAATGCCCCTCCGAGAGCACCGCTGCCGTCGGTAGCCCACGGATGCGCACGAAGCTGTTGCGGATCAGAGCGTCCTGCGGTCCGACCTGGATCGGAAACGGACTACGCGACGAGGGCTCCGCCAGCATAACGGGCGCGACATTGAGAACGAACTGCTGCTGCGCCAGCGCGGGTGTCGCGAGCTGCAGGCTGTCGATGCTGCTCACGCGCAACGCGCCGGTGGTGAGAACAGCCACCAGCGCCGCGAACGCAAAGCTCCACTTTCCCTGCCCCCGATCCCGCTCGTCGTGGCCGGCCCGCATCCGCCGCTCCTCGGATGCCCCTTCCCGATCCATGGATCGGTGCTTCTGCCCCGTCCGCACCCTCGCCTCCCTCCTCCCCCGCCATTTTGATCGGGGGCCAACCGGGCTCTCCCCGGCTCTTATCTCCTTTGCCGGCTCCACTCGAGGAATTGCCGGAACAATCGATCTTGCTCTGCCGGATCAAGTGGCGCCGCCCGCGCCGCCTGCGCCCGCGCCAGCGACGGATCGACACTGCCTGTTCGTGCCGACGCCGTCACCTTGTCAATCAGCTCCTGCGCCGCCGGGAACCGCGTCCAGCCCGGAATCGTGCCGGCGATGTTCATTTCCTTCCACTTCGCCTGGTAGGGCGGCTTGCGCAGCGTGTCGAAGCGCTCGAACAGATACTCGATGAAGCGCACGACCCGGCGATGACGGTCGCCGTTCACGTTCGGGTTCCAGTTGAAGACCGCGAGCAGCGCCGTGACCGAGATCGTCTGTACCGTCTCGCCCTTCGGCACCAGGTTCGGATAATCCGCGTTGGTCAGCTCCGCGGGCACATAGTAGTCCTCGAATTTCTCGTTGAATTCGAGCGGCAGGAATTTGTAGCCCGGCTCCGGCTTGATGGCGCTGAACAGTGAGTTCGGCTTGCCCACCACGTGCACGATCGCCGCGATCTCACCTTTCCGCATTTCCTCCAGTGCGATCGCATTATTCAGGAACAGGCGTTCGGCCTTGATGCCGAGGCGGTCGAACACGATGCCGCCCGTATAGTTGGCGGCGCTGCCGACGGTATTGAAATTGACCTTCTTGCCTTCGAGATCCTGCAGCGATTTGATCTCCGGGCGCGCGTAGACGTGCAGCTCGCCCTGGAACATCGGCATGATGTAATTGATGCGCTTGTCGATGTTCGGGATCTTCAGCACGTTCTTGAAGTGATCGAGCACGTCGGAATACGTGATCGCGAGATCGACACCCTTGAGATAGATGAGATCGCTGACGTTGCCGACGGCGCCGTAACTGACGATCGGCAGCACCCGCAGATTATCGCCATCGTCGAGCGCACGGCCGAGGTCGGCGGCGTAGCGCACGAACGTTCCTTCGAGCAGACCGCCCGCAAGGCCGACTGTCCAATTGTTGATGGTCGCGGCGCGCTCCGCTTCATCCTGTGCGACCGGCTTTGGCGGCACCGGCTGCGCGCCGCGCCGCGGCACGGCTTTGCTCTGCGCCTGTGCGACAACGATCGACGGTGTGCGCTCCTGTGCGAACGCGAGATGCGTGCAGGTTAGTCCGCCGACAAGAAAAGCACCCGCACCAACAAGCAATGCACGCACGCTGATACCCCCCTGAAATTCCCGCCTCCGCAACGGGACGTGGCCTCGATAGCGACGATATGCGTCACTCACGACTTTGTTAGCCACAATGTCAAAGCTTCAATGTGGCAATGATATGATGCTGGCGACATTGCGGCGAGTCTGAAACGCGAACGCGCGCCGATGAAAGCAGCGCGCGTTTCATAATGAAACGAACGTCGTCAGAATCCCGCGAGCACGCTCTTCCCGATCGCACGCGCGACATCCGGCTTGATCAGCCCGGTGTCGAGTTTCTTGTTCCAATCGAGGGCACCTTGGCTGATGTAGCCGTGCGCCGGCTGCACCTCGCCGAAGTAGAGATTCATGGCGATTGCCCCTGATCGACGGCCATCACCATCGCACGGCGCAGCTTCTCGTCATTCACCTGATCCTTGTCGATCGCCGCGTCCTCAGCGACATGCGCCGCGCAAAGTGACTGCCTTCGCTTTGTCGCAGCTCTCGATCGCGACCGCGTAGTTCGGCGCGACCAGAACATCGCGCCTCGCAAGCTCCGCGGCCTCGCGCCGGTTCCATGTGTGGTGGAGTGTGGTGGATCGCCGTCTCCGACACGTCGAGCAGCGCCTCCCGCCTCCGCTGGCAACACGCGACTGACGCGCGCCGGTGTCGTGTGGAGGCACCGCCCATCGCGCGCGCATATGGTGGCCGGAGATGCGTCCGCCGTGCGCCACGTCCATGCGCACCTTGGCGACGTGCGTGTTCCTCGATGTTGAAAGCCCCTCGCATACATTCGAACGCTGACCAGCCAAACCGGCGCGTTCCTAGAGGCTCGACAGCAGCCAGCCCGCGATCGTTCCGACGATGAATCCGGACCCGGCGACGAGACAGTACGAAATCAGTATCGGCGGTGCGAATTCGGCTGGCCCCTGGTCCATCGGCCCACTCCCTGATCGATTGCATCACGCACTCAACTACGCCTTTAAGTTGCACGACGCGTCAAGCCGCATCACAGCCTTTCCAACAGCTGCATGACATTTGAGGGTCGCGCCTTGTGCAGAGCTGACGAGGCCGCACCATCGCGCGGGCCACTTGCCACGCCCGGACGGATCGTCAAGTTTGACTGCCGCATTCCACCAACCTGAAGGACGTCCAATGCCCGCCTCCTATGCCGATCACCGTGCGCAGCTGAAAGCGATCCTAGTCGGCTGGGGAATGCCCGAGGATAACGCCGAGATCACCGCTGACGTTCTTGCGTGGTCGGACCTGCATGGCGTCGACAGCCACGGCATCTCGATGATCCCGACCTACGACACGTTGCGCCGCAACGGCCGTGTGCGCATGGATGCCGCGCCGCAGATCGTCACCGAAACCCCCGTATCGGCGGTCGTCGACGGCGGCGGCGGGCTCGGCCATGTACCGGCGCATTTTGCGATGTCGGCGGCGATCGAGAAGGCAAAGACGATCGGCATGGCAGCAACCGTCGTCCGCCGCTCCGCGCATTACGGTGCCGCCGGCTATTACACGCTGATGGCTGCCAATGCGGGGTTGATCGGCATGTCCAGCACCTCGGCGTCCGGCATTCAGGTCGCGCCGACGTTCGGCAAGCAGGCGCGGCTCGGCACCGACCCCTGGTCGTTTGCGGCGCCGAGCGCGGACGGCCCGCCATTCCTGCTCGACATGGCGACGACCACGGTCGCCGCCGGCCGCATCCGCAACAAGGCCAACGAGGGCCTGCCGACGCCTGACGGCTGGGTGCTCGACCGCGACGGACGCCCGTCCAACGACCCCCTGGTCGCCCGCGAGAAGGGCGGCTTCCTGACGTCGCTCGGCGGCACGCCGGAAAACTCCAGCTACAAGGGCTACGGTCTCGCGGTGATGGTCAACATCCTCGCGTCATGCCTCTCCGGCGCGACCCTGATCACCGATCCCGAGCATACGAAAAAGCCGATCGGCCAGGACATCGGCCACTTCTTCCTCGCCATTGATCCCAAGATCTTCCGCGGCGCGGGGGAGTTCGAGACCGACGTCGCGAGTTTCCTCGGCACCCTCCGCGCGACGGAACCAACCGATCCCGCGCGGCCCGTCATGGTCGCCGGCGATCCTCAATGGAAGCTGGCCGAGGATCGGATGCGGGATGGCATTCCGGTCGGCGCGGGCTTGCTGAGCCAGGTTCGCCAGATCGCGCAGGCTGCCGCGGCACCCTGGCTGCTCGACTGAGCGGTCTCGTTGCGTTGCGCTACTGCGGCCCATCCGGGCGCGTCAGCACGAATGTCGCCGCGCCGCAGAGCACGACCGCCTGGATCAGAAGTATCCGCCCCGACACGCCCGCCGCGACGCTCAACAGCAGCGTCGCAGCCATCACCGCGGCGGCCGTCACTTTCGCGCGGCGGCTGATCGCACCGTGACTGTTCCAGTTGACGATCGGTGGCCCGAGACGCGGATGGGTGATGAGCCAGTTGTGCAGCCGCGGCGACGACCGCGCGAAGGCATACGCTGCCAGCAGCAGAAACGGCGTGGTGGGCACAAGCGGCAGCACCGCCCCCGCGATCCCGCAAGCGGTCGATAAAAGCCCCAGCATCGTCCATAGTGCGCGGGCCGGCATGTTGCGTCACACTCGTCTCATTCTAGTCTGCGCCATTGAAATTCTGTGCCGCGCACGGTTGCCCCGGATGCCGCATGAAAGTCGGCTACCCCAACTATCGTGACATGGCGACATTGTGCCATTGACGCCAATCAACATACGCGCCTCACCAACGCTGTAGACGGTGCCTCGGACAGATACAGGCAGGTTTCGATGACGATCCGCAATTTCGAGTCCCTCCTCCAGCCGAAGTCCGTGGCTCTCATCGGGGCCAGCCCGAGACCCGGCAGCGTCGGCCTGATCACGGCTGAAAATCTGCTCGCCGGCGGCTTCAAAGGCCAAATCTCGCTCGTCAATCCCAACCACCGCAGCATCGCCGGCCACGCCTGCTACCCTTCCGTCGCCGCGCTGCCCGCGCCACCGGATCTCGCCGTCCTCGTCACGCCACCGCACACGATTCCCCAGCTCATCGGTGAACTCGGCGCGGCCGGCACGCGCGCCGCTGTCGTGATTACCGCTGGACTGCGCGGCGACCTGAAGCAAGCCATGCTCGACGCTTCCCGCCCCTATACGCTGCGCATCCAGGGCCCGAACTGCGTCGGCCTCATGCTGCCGCGCCTCGGTCTCAACGCCAGCTTCGCGCCGAAGCCACTTCCCGGCGACATCGCCTTCCTGTCGCAATCGGGCGCGCTCATCACCGGCATCGTCGACTGGGCACACGGGCGCCACATCGGCTTCTCGCACGTCGTCTCGCTCGGCGACATGGCCGACGCCGACTTCGGCGACCTTCTCGACTATCTCGCCGCGGACACCTCGTGCCGCTCGATCCTCATGTACATGGAATCCGTCACGCACGCGCCGAAGTTCCTGTCGGCGGCGCGCCGCGCAGCGCGGTCGAAGCCGGTCATCGTGGTCAAATCGGGACGCAGCGCCATCGGCGCCAAGGCGGCACTCTCGCACACCGGCGCGCTTGCTGGTGCCGATGCCGCCTACGACGCGGCCTTCAGGCGCGCCGGCGTCCTGCGCGTGCGCGAACTCGACGACCTCTTCAGCGCGGCGGAGATGCTCGCCCGCCATCCGCGCACCTACGGCGACCGGCTGACGATCCTCACCAACGGCGGCGGCGCTGG
>CAZKZT010000208.1:0-6978 GCA_964557265.1 uncultured Hyphomicrobium sp. | reverse complement strand
ACAGGCGAAGGCTCCGCCCCGGCGGCGATCACGCTCGTAACGGCTTTGCCGGATGCTACCGTTTCGGTCTCTGGCAGTGCGGCGCGCTCGTTCTGCGGCGGCGCAAGACTTGCCTTTGGCGTACCGTCGACATCGCTCGGACTGGCGGCCCGCAATGCGCGGAGCCCGGTGATGGCCGCGAGCGATACGGGCGCGATCTCCGAGTCGATTTCCGCGGCGCGTGCGGCGTCGGATCCGGCCGCGAGCTGAGGCGGCGCACGCCGCGCGTCTGCGATCCGATCGGCCAGCGCGCGCATGCGCGAAGCCGCGATATCGATCGGGGCAAGCTCGCTGGAGCGCCGCCCGAGAACCGTCACTTCGCGCCGCATTTCGGCGAGTGCATTGTCGGTGTGGGTCAGCCGCAAGATCGGGGCATCCGCTGGATCAGCTTTCATGTCGGCGGCAGCACGCACTGGACTGTTCATATCGAACCTTGGATGGGCATACGGACGCGCCCCTGGTGACCCGGTCTTCAACTATCGTTGCGGCATTCTGCGGCAAATGTTTGCCCGCGTGAGCACCGATATCGACTTTGGTTCGTTTCGACGCACGATTTGGCCGCTTCTAAGCCTTCGAAAGATCGGAGATGCGATCGAGGAGGCGCGCTTTGATCCGCGATGGGCGGCGCTCAGAGTCGTCGTCCTTGTTGGTATCATTCGCGGCTGGGATGGCAACCTGAGCCGCAGCACCCCCATCCGCGCCGACCTTGCCAGCCGGATGGTCGGAGCCGTTGAGGTGCGGCGTCGCCGTGTCATCGTCAGGGGCGTCGCGCCGCGATTGGGCGACCCGTTCGGCGAGGGTCAGCCGAGGGACGGAGCGGCGCTCGCGCGGCGGCGTCTCGGACGAGCCGGTTGCCGCGATGGGGTCCGGCTTCACGGTTGCCGGTCCGATCGCCGCAACGGATAGCGTTCCGGCGCCGAGACGGGCGACCTCGGCCGCATGGTCGGCGGACTGCCGCGTGAGCTGCTCCTGCAGCGCCGCCACTTCGGCTTTGAGCGTAGCGATGGTGGCCGCCTGTTCGGCCGATGTCTTTTCAAGCGCGCCGAGACTGGCCTTCAACGCCATGCGGCTCTCGGGCGCCGCGCCCAGCTCGGATCTCGCAGCCTTCTCGTAGATCGCGACTGAGGCCTTGAGGCCCTCGATCTCCTGCTCTCGCGTATCGGCGAGCTTACGTGCTTCGCGCAGTTTCCGCTCGATGCCTTCGACAGCCTTAGCGGAGGCGCCAGGACGCAGCGATGTGGCCGCGCCGCCGTTGAGCTTCGGGCCGGCCGCCGTGGCGGAATCGGTGGCATTCTCCGCTTCCGCGTAGGCCTTCAGGAGACGGTCGATGAGGCCACTTTGCTCCCGCGTGCGTGTGCGCAGCGCATCGAGCTCGGCGCGCATTGAGACGAAGCTGTCGGTGCGATCTTCGGTCGGCCTTCCCCGTGCTTTCGCGCCGGAGGTCTCGACAGCCGCCGTGAGCGATTTGACATCGCTTTTGAGCTGCTCGTTGATCGATTCCGCTTCCTGAAGGGCGCGGGCCTGACGCTCGGCCGATCGGGTCAGGTCGGCGATCTCCTTGTCTCGCTCGTCGAGGTGGCGCTTGGCTTCCATGAGCCGCTCTTCGACCCGTGGCAGGCGCGTCGCAATCGTCTGTTCGAGCACGCCGCGCGCGTTGACTGCGCCTTCGAGCGACGCCGAGAGCCCCTCGACGTCCGCTTCGAGCGCGTTGATGCGCGCGTCGCGCCGATTGAGCTCGATGAGCTGACGCGCGGTGGCGAGCTTGGTTTCGTCGAGTGCCAGTTGTTGCTGATGGATCTTGAGGGCGTATTCGGCCCTGAGCCGGTCTTTGTCGGCGCGGATCTCCGCCTCGGTGATCGGCATCGTCTCGCGCATCCGGCGCGCCGTCAGCCGCACCGCGCGCGACCAGAACGCCGGCGCAGCGAGAAGCCACAACAGACTAGCGACCAGGAAGCCGAGAGCCACAAACAGAGCTGATTGGATCGTGATCAAACCCGCAATCCCCGGCTCCGGCGGTTCCGGCGTCCCCGCACCCCTCCAATTGCGCCACCCAAACGGGAAGTCGCTCCGCCCCTCTCCTATAGGTAGCGGATGCTAGGTGCGCCGACTCAGAACGGGTTCCAGGTCGGCCGCCGTGTATACTTCAAATAGCCGATATTCGCACCCATGCGAAGTCCAATCCCTGTGCGGATCGGAGCCAGAACGACGTCACCGTGGGTCTGGAAGTTGATGCCGACGCCGCCGACGACGTAGGCGGAGCCTTCGACGCCGCCGAACCGCTGGTAGATTTCCTCGGGGTGGCTCAGCCGGTAGACGAGGACCATCACCTTGGAGCCGTCGCCGCCCGCATCATAGCCGATCGAAGGGCCCTGCCAGTAGACGGGATGCTCGCCAGCGTCACGCGTGTAGAGGCGGCCGCCGCCATAGCGCAGGCCAGCGATCAACGCACCGCCGGCATCTTCGCCGAGGATGTAGCCGTTGGGACGCCCCTGTTTGCGGAAGGCATACTCGATAACACTGGCCAAGCCGCGGCTGGTGGCGCCGAAGAACCCGTGCCCGGCGCGCGTGATCTCGCGCATCGAGTAGGTGCCGTCGCGCGGCTCGTCGAACTCTTCGTAACGCGGCTCCCGCGGCTGGTCGCCGTACCGGGGATCGGGGCGTGGCGGCGCGTAGGCATCCGGACGATACGGCGCAGCTTCCCGATACGGAGGATCGCGCGGTTCATAGCGAGCCGGGGGCGGGCTGTAGGCGTCACCGCGAGCGGGCGGCGGCGCATAGGTGTCGCGCGAAGAGCCGTAGCTCGGCACCTGGCGGCCGGTCTCGTAAGGTGGCCGGTAGGCCGGCGGATCGATCGTCTCGCGTTCGACGTAGTCCCGGCTGGCCTGGGCAAGCCGCAGGCGAGGCATTTCAGCACCCGAAAGCGCGCTTTGGCCGTCGGCGGCCATCGGCTGCTGTCCGATCGGCGCGCCGTCGCGGTCGATGGCGGTAATCTGTGCCTGTGCCGGCATGAGCGCGGCGCCCATAATCAGACCGAGAGCCAAGACGCTCGTCCGCAGTCGCAGCAATGTCGTTGTGTGCATGGATCGCCCGTTGAGCACGAGGACAGGACACTAGCGACCACGCGCGCGCGGTCGTATGGTCAACGAAGTCTTGCCGGCAAAGTGTTACCAAACTGTGGCTGATCGTCAGAAGCGCCCGTTTTCGGCCGCAACTTTCGATGTTTCGGCGCGGTAGGACGCGGACCGCAAAGATCCATGCAGAGCGTTGCGCGTACGCCGGAGCAGAACTAACCTTCCGGCGTTCAGTCAGCGCGTGAAGCGCAAAAGACAACAAATCGAATTCGGGGAACGACCGGGAAAGGGTTGATGATGGCAGGTAAGTACAAGACGCTCGTGATGGGCGCGTCCTACGGGTCGCTGCTTGGTACCAAGCTGGCGATGGCGGGGCACGACACCGTGCTCGTCTGCCTGCCGGCGGAAGTCGAGAAGATCAATGCGGAAGGCGCCCGCGTGCGCATTCCGGTCAAGGGGCGCGAAGGGCTGGTCGAGATCGATAGCCGCAAGCTCCCGGGCAAAATCAGTGCCGCCGGGCCGGCTGATGTCGACCCCAAGGAATTCGATCTCATCGCGCTTGCGATGCAGGAGCCGCAGTACCGCACGCCCGGTGCCCGCGAGCTGCTGCAACTGGTCGCCAAATCCGGCCGGCCGTGCATGTCGATCATGAACATGCCGCCGCTGCCGTACCTTGCGCGCATTCCTGGCCTCGACGTCAGCAAGCTGCGTCACGCCTACACCGATGCGACCGTATGGGACGCCTTCGACCCGAAATTGATGACGCTGTGCAGCCCCGATCCGCAGGCGTTCCGCCCGCCCGAGGAGCCCGTCAACGTGCTCCAGGTGCGGCTGCCGACGAACTTCAAATCCGCGCGCTTCGAAAATGAGGCGCACACCGCGATCCTCCAGCAGATGGAGAAGGACATCGAGGCGGCACGCTTCGAGGTCGGTGGCGATGCCCTCGAAATCCCGGTCAAGCTCAAGGTCCATCAGTCGGTGTTCGTGCCGCTCGCCAAGTGGTCGATGCTGCTCGCGGGCAATTATCGCTGTGTGCAGAAGGACACCGTCCGGCCGATCAAGGAAGCCGTGCATTCCGATCCGGCGGCGAGCAAGGACGTATATGGCTGGGTGGTCGATCTGTGCGTGTCGCTGGGCGCTGACAAGGCGGATATGGTGCCATTCGAGAAGTACGCGAACGCGGCGCAGTCGCTGCTGACGCCATCCTCCGCCGCGCGTGCGCTGGCGGCGGGCGCTCCCAACATCGAACGTGTCGATCTGCTCGTGCAGTCGATCGCGGCATCGAAGGGCAAGTCTCATCCCGAGGTCGACAAGACCGTCGAGATGGTCAACGGCTGGCTCGAGAAGAATCGAAAGAAGGCTTCCTGAGAGGACTGAGTACCCACATGCAGAAGGTCGACCAAGGGCAGGCACTCAGCCGGCTCATGCGGTTTCTTGCGATCGAAGGCGTGACCGGCCAGGAGGCCGCGATCGGCAAAGATGTCGTCGCGGCGTTGAAGGAGGTCGGCGTGCCTGCGCGCGCGATCCGCTTCGACGACGCCAACAAGAGGATCCCGGTGCCGACCCAGACCGGCAACCTGATCGTCGACCTTCCAGGGCGCGGGCGGTTTGGCAACCATCCGCGCATTCTGTTCATGGCGCACCTCGATACGGTGCCGCTGTGCGCGGGCGCCAAGCCGAAGGTGCAGGGCCGCAAGATCGTCAACACCGTCAATACAGCGCTGGGCGGCGACAATCGCACGGCCTGCGGCGTGCTCGTCACGCTCGCGGCGGAGCTGATCAAGCAAAAGCTCGATCATCCGCCGCTGACGCTGTTGTTCACGGTGCGCGAAGAGAGCGGCCTGTGGGGGGCGCGTTTCGTCGATCCGAAGGACATCGGCAACCCGGTGATGGGCTTCAACTTCGATGGCCGGTCCGCGGGATATGTGACCGTCGGCGCAGTTGGCGCCGACCGCTGGGAAGTCGAGATCAAGGGCCGCGCGTCGCACGCGGGTGGCGCTCCGGAGCGCGGCATCAGCTCGACGCTGATCCTCGCCGAGGCACTGACGGAAGTGCGCCGCGGCGGGTGGTTCGGCAAGGTCGTTCACGGCGACAAGGTCGGCACCAGCAACGTCGGCCCCGTCTCCGGCGCGAACGGCGGGCCGGCGGGTGACGCCCCGAACGTCGTGACCGACTACGTCAAAGTGAAGGGTGAGAGCCGCAGCCACGACGCCAAGTTCCACAAGGAGATTACGGCAGCCTACAAGGCAGCGTTCGAGAAGGCGGCGGCGGGCGTCACCAACGTCCAGGGCCAGTCGGGCAAGGTGAAGTTCTCCTACGACACGAACTATCACCCGTTCAGGCTGAAGGAGAACCTGCCGGTCGTGCAGCGGTCGATCGAAGCAGTGAAAGCCCAGGGGATCCCCTACGAGATCCGTGTGGCGAATGGCGGCCTGGATGCCAACTGGCTGGTGCGGCACAAAATTCCGACCGTGACCTTCGGGGCCGGCCAGAACGAGCCTCACACCGTCGACGAGTGGATCGACCTCAAGGAATACGAGGCCGCATGCGGGCTTGCGCTCCAGTTGGCGACAATGAGTTAACCAACAGCGCCTAAGCTCCCTGGAACACAGGCAAAAAGTGATTCGTATGTTCGGTTGATGCCGCATGCCACTGTTGTGGCGTGCGGTATGGGTGTCCGGCTGTACTTCCGCCGCGCCACTGCCGAATGTTGCGCGCCGACGCCATCCAGGGAGCACCCGTCATGCGAACGTCCACGCCCACGCCGCAGGGATCAGGTTCAGGCAGCGCGCGCTCGCCTGGCGCGCCGCTTCTCAAGCTTGGAAGCGCCGGTCTGATTATGATCGGGTTGCTGGTTCTGATGACGATCTGGCTCGGCATCTACCGGATCGACGCCGGCCATGTCGGCATCGTCAAGCGCTTCGGCAACGTGATCGACGTCGTCGATCCGGGCCTGCACGTCAAACTGCCGTGGGCCGACACGGTCGAGGAAATGGAAGTGCGAGAGCGCGCCTTCTCGATGACGCTCGATGCCGCCTCGCAGGATCCTCTCGAGATTCCGATCCAGGTCACGGTCAACTGGCTCGTGAAGCGCAACAACGTCAAGGATCTCTACATCCAGTTCGGCAGCCTCGACCAGTTCGAGAAGCGCATCATCCTCCCGCGGCTCAACGATACCGTGAAAGGCGTGACGAGCGCCTACAATGTCAACGACCTCCTGCGCAAACGCGTCGAGTTCCGCGATGTCTCGATGGCGACATTCTCCAAGCGGATGCCCGACGACGTGCAGATTACCGGATTTTCGGTCGTCAATATCGGCTTCCCGCCGGAGTACACGAAAGCGATTCGCGACAAGCAGGTCGCGCGTGAGCAGGCCGAGACAGAGAAGTTCGTGCTCGAGCGCCAGCGTCTGACCTCGACGCAGACGACGCAGAGCGCCGAAGCACAGCGCGATGCCGACAAGGCCCGCGCCGACGGCCGTGCCTATGAGATCAAGGTGCAAGGTGAGGCGCAGGCGGAGGCGATCCGCGTCATGGGCGCCGCGCTCGCGCAGAACCCGCTCGTTGTCGAGTACCGCAAGGTCGAGAAGTGGGGCGGCACCTTCCCGACCACGTTCATGGGCGGTGATGCCGGCGCGAATACGCTGTGGAGCATGCCGGGTAGCGGTGCAGGCCCTGCGGCCGCGCCCGCCCGCCCGTCACCGGCCTCGAACACGCAGGCGCGGCAATAGGGTAGATGGAGGAACTCAGTTAGGCGTCTTCTTGCGCGAAGATCGAGGTGATTTCGACTTGGTGCTCGGCGTCGTCAGTCGCTTTGCCTCGGAAGCGTGACGACGCTCCACCTTCTTAATGTCTTCCTCGGACGCCAG
>CAZKZT010000207.1:0-7048 GCA_964557265.1 uncultured Hyphomicrobium sp. | reverse complement strand
CGCTCATGTCCAACAGGTCACCAAACGTAGGCGGACAACCGCTCTTTTGGCGCGTCTCGTTACGTCGGACTGGCGGTCTGTCAACGCGACGCAGCGCATAAATGTGGCTGCCAATTCATTCGAAATCGCAGGCGCGCGATTTACGGGCACCATGGGGCGTGCACGCATTTCAAACGCTGAGAAAATGCATTGTCCATTGATGGAAGCGTCGCGCGCGCCGATCCCACCAAAGGCTGGCGCGCTCTACGCGATTGTCATGCTGTGGGTGGCGCGGACATTCCCGCCGCTCGCCTCTTGACAACGAAGCGCATCGCTTCTGAGCTTCATCATTTCGCGCCGGACTACGGCTCCGGGCACCAATCATTGAGCGACGACTGAAGAACATGATGAAAAGCAGCATTCGGCCCACAGCGGAGCCGCCGCGCATCGCGCCGTTCGACGTGGGCGACATCACCGCGGTTTATTGTCTGCGGGCTTTTGCGGACAATCCCTGGGTTGTCGAGCGGCTGCGCCTGATCGGAACGCACTATGCGCCGAAACCGCAGGTGCTCGTGTGTGACTTCGGATCCGCACCGGCATACGCGCAATCGATCGAGGACATCTGCCGCGCGCAGGGGTTCACGTATCTGCACGTTCCCGACTATGAGCTCTACTCACCCGCGGTCGCGCACAATCGCGCATTCGAGGCGACGAAAACCGAGCTCGTCTTCTTCTGTGACATCGACACGTTCGGCCGCTCGACGATGTTCCAGGATCTCGCGCGGATCGCATCCTCTGTTGGTCTCCGCGAGACGATTGATCTGGTGCTCAACCTCCCGATCGTCCATCTCGCCGCCACCGATACGCAAAAATTCTGCGCCGAGATGGATGCCGATGTCCGTTCAGCTCTGCTTGATCGCCTTGCAGTCGAGACTCTCTATCGCGAGAAGTCGGCCGAGAACGATGCCTACGTCGCCCCGTACTCCAACAACTTCCTCATTCACAGGCATATGTTCAACATGGCGGGCGGCTACGACAGCCGCTTTCGCGGGCACGGCTCGGAAGATTTCGAATTCCTCCTGCGGCTCCAGTTCTACCTCGGGCATCTCCCGCTCCCTGACCAGCCGACCGAAGACTTATACGGGCCGACCCGTGATCCGTTCTATCGCCGCAAGGACTACGCCGGTTTCCGCCGCCTGTTCGAGGCGATGGCCTTTCCGGCGGAAACCCTTGGGCTGCGCGTGTTTCATCTCTGGCACCCGCGCGGCGGCGGCGAATGGCGGGAGAAGAATGACTGGAAGCGCAAGCGTCTCAACAGCATCGTCGCGGCGTACGCGGGGCAGGAGGCGCAGCTCCTTGCAGTGGACTCACTGTCGCGACCGATGAAAATGCTCTGCGTCTGCCGGGAGCCCTCGCATTGGGGATACTTCATTCCTTTGCGGCTTGCAGGCTTCGAGCTGGTGCCGTTGTTCGACGATCGAGCCGAGACGATCGCACGGGCGAAGGAAATGATCGCGTCAGGCGTGGTGTCGGCGTTCGCTGTCTTCAATCCATACATGATCAGCCACCAGGGTTTCCGGCCTCTTTTCGATCTCGCGCGGCAGTGCGGCGCGCGCACCATCGTCATTGAGCGTGGCGCGCTTCCGCAGACGATCTATTACGCCGAGGATGTCTCGTATGCCTCTGCCGAATTTTCCGATGAGGCATTCGCGTCGGCGACGTTCAGCGACGCGGAACTGTCGGCGGTGATGAACTATGTCGAGACGCTGAAGCGAGGCGACGCGACGCTCGAGGCACAGAATGCCTACGATGCAACGGCTGTCCGATACGCCGCACTTCTGACGGGCAGTCGGCCGGTGATCTTCATCCCGATGCAGCTCGACGACGATATGGCCGTGACGCAGTTCGTGCGCGGTGACCAGACCTACGCCGATCTTTTGGCGAGCCTGCCGCGCGTGATCGCGGAAAATCCGAATGCGCTGTTCATCGTGAAGGCGCACCCGCTGTCGAAGTCAGGGGATCTGCAGCCGGCCGAAAACCTCATCGTCGCCAACCGTGGCGACAACATACACGCATTGATCGACGCTGCGACGGCGGTGATCACCTACAATTCCGGCGTCGGGCTGATCGCCTTGTTGCACGGCAAGCCGGTGATCACGATCGGCAATGCCTTCTACAATTATGTCGGCGCGGGTGTGCGGGCATCGACGCTCGCGGACGCGGTGGGTGTCGCGTGCGGATCAGCGGTGCCGCCCTCTCGGGAGATGGTCCTCAAGCTCGCCGCGTGGTTCCGGCTGCGCAAGTATTCGACGTTCGTCGCCACAGATGTCATTCGCGACTTCGCGCATCGGAAATCTCACGCTTACGCCGACATCGCGGTAACGCATTTCCGCTGGGCGGGGCACGACATTCCGCTCGGCCGGATACGGCAGGCGATGCCGCTGTCGAACAAGAGCTACATCTGGGCGCGCATCGGGATGGATCGAACCGCCATCACGGTGAGCGCGGCTGGCTGGGGGCCCGCCAAGAGGGGCATTCATTTCGTGAGCCGCATCACGAGCGCGCCATTTCAGTCGCGGCGGGATCAGCAGCGCTTGCGCACCGACCCGGTGGAATTTTTCAAGAAGGCGAAGCATCCCTGGAACCGGTTCTTCGGCCGTCTGCTTCTGGATAAGACTGAACGATCATACTGATGCGCCATCGGCTGGCTGTTCAGTCCCACTATCGAGCGGGGCCAGCGGCATGGTGGCCCCCGCGTCACAGCGCAGCCTCTCCACAGGATACCCACCGCCGTTTGCGGGCGCGCCGATTGACCCCGAAAGGACCGGCCTCTAGACGCAATTGTGTCTTTATTGTGCAGGCGTCGACCGATGGGGGCGTACGTGAAGTCGATGAGAGCTTTCTTCTCCGCAGTCATGACTGGTGGAGCCTTTATCGTGGCGGTTACGGCCATGACCGGATGCGCTTCCGCCGAGCAGGAGCGCCGTTGGCAGATTCATGCGCGCGGCGAAGTGACGTCGCCGACCGAACGCGCGGCTGCGCGGCAGCGGGCGCGTGAGGCGCGGGCGCGGCGTGAAGCCCGGCGGCAGCGCGAGGTCCGACGCGCTCGCGTGGTTCGCATTGCGCCGCCGGTGGTGGACGGTAACAAGTGCCAGGCGACGCTTGCCGCGGTCGGTGATCAATACGCGAGCGAGCAGGGCGCGCAGCAGGAGGCTGATAAGGCCTGGATGCAGACCGCGCGCTGGCAGTACGGCGAGCGTTTCATGAGCCGCGAGAATGCCGACAATGCCTCATATGAGTGTGGCCGGTCGTCGGTCGGTTCCGTTGTCGGGCAGGTGTTCTACCGTTGCCGTCTGACAGCCAATCCGTGCCGTCCGGAGAAGTCGCAAGGCCGCTGATCGCGCCATTCGGGTGCACGAATTCGAGCCCCGCCATGCGCCATACCGGTGCATGGCGGGGCTCTTTGCTTTTGGGGGCGCCAACTTCGGTTCGACGCGTGCCCTCGTGACGCCCACGCCGCGCCCTCTTGGTGCCGCCATCTTTCTTCTTGGATGACGCCGCGCGCCTGAGTTCGGCGCATGAGGGGAACACGGGAATGAGCGAGCGGGCGCAACGTCTTCAAACAGTCGAGTTCACGGGTGCGCTCGATGAGGGCGTGCGGCGGCGCGATCTCTGGCTGCTGGCGCTGAAGCGCACGTCCGAGCGCTGGATCCTGCCGCTGCCGTTCGGGCGCTTGTGGCACGAGTTGCTGTTGTTTGGTGTGCTGCAGGCCTGGGCGTGCCTCTTCGCCGGCATTCTGCTGGCGGCTATCCTCGTGACCAAGTTTACGTGGCCGGTGGCGGCGCCGATCGCGCGCTATGACTTTCTGCTTCTTGTCGCGCTGGCGACGCAGGGCGCGCTGCTCGCGTTGAAGATGGAGCGCCTCGAGGAAGCCAAGGTCATCCTGATCTTTCACGTCGCAGCAACGCTGATGGAGTTGTTCAAGACCTGGAAAGGCTCCTGGCTCTATCCCGAGCCGAATCTGATCCGGATCGCTGGCGTGCCGCTGTTCTCAGGTTTCCTCTATTCCGCAGTCGGCAGCTACATTGCACGCTGCTGGCGCCTGTTCGATTTCCGGTTCTCGAACTACCCGCCGCAGTGGATGACGTGGGTGCTGGCGCTGGCGATCTATATCAACTTCTTCACGCACCACTACGTCACGGACATGCGCTACGCGATCCTCGCGCTGGCGTTCGTCCTCTATGGACGCACGGTCATTCACTTCACGATTGATCAGGCGCCCCGGCGGATGCCGCTGCTGCTCGGATTTCTGCTGGTGGCGTTGTTTATCTGGATCGCCGAGAACATCGGATCATTCGGTGCCATCTGGCTCTACCCGCATCAGCTCAAGGCGTGGTCTCCGGTGGGGGTTGGTAAGCTCGGCTCCTGGTTCCTGCTGATGATCATCAGCTTCGTGCTCGTCGCCGTGGTTAACACGCCGCGGCCATTGTCGCCGCTCGCCAAACGATAATGGCCCGATCCGCCGGGCAGCAGAATGCAAGAAAGAGCAAGTCGCGGCTGCTGTGAGTGGGCGTGAAGGTCTACGAATCCGCCTGCATTCGCCGTAGTGTGCGAACAACGGATCTTCGGCCCTTGGCGGCGAAAGTTGTTTTGATGGATGGCAACACTCCAGAGACGAACGTGAAGTCGCCGGCCCCGCGCAGCGGAGGAAAGCACACCGCGCGCCACTTTTTTGCCGTCATGCGGTCCGCACTTGACTATCTCCGGCCACGAGCGGCATCGGCACGGACTGCAATGGGGGAGGCGCCAACGGGTGGGGCGCCAAGGCGCCGCGGTGAGACGTCAAAGACGCGATCCCGCGGCGCCACTACAAGGCGCATTCTCCTATCACTGACGGGGATCGCGGCGCTCTTCGCGTCTCCTGTCATGGCACTCGAAATGCTGGCGCGCTGGCTGCCGCCACCATCGCTCGATCGCGCGGATCTGCTCTCGACGGTGGTTCTCGATCGCAAGGATCGCCTGCTGCGTGCCTTCACGACCAGCGACGGCATATGGCGCCTGCCTGTCGCGATCGAGGATGTCGACCAGCGCTATCTCGATATGCTGTTCGCGTTCGAGGATCGCCGATTCCGAACGCATGGCGGTGTCGACTACATCTCGACGCTGCGTGCGGGCTGGCAACTCGTCAGCAACGGGCGGCTTGTGTCGGGCGCCTCGACGCTGACCATGCAGACGGCGCGGTTGCTGACCGGCGAGCATCCGCGCACGCTCACCGGCAAGATCGAGCAGATGATCCGCGCCCGCCAGCTCGAGCGTCGCTTGACCAAGAACGAGATTCTCGAACTCTATCTGCGTCTCGCGCCGTTCGGCGGCAATATCGAAGGTGTGCGCGCCGCCTCGCTCGCTTATCTCGGCAAGGAGCCGCGGCGGTTGTCGCCCGGTGAAGCGGCGCTGCTGGTTGCGCTGCCGCAGAGCCCCGCGACGCGCCGCCCTGACCGCAACCACGACAATGCGCGCCGCGCGCGCGATCGCGTGCTTGCCCGTGCGGTCGAGGAAGGCGTGCTCTCTGCGGAAGAGGCACGTGTCGCCGTCGCGGAATCGGTGCCGCGCGTGCGCCGTGAATTCGGGAAGCTGGCGCCGCATCTCGCCGAGGCTGAAGTGGCACGCCTGCCCGACCGGCGTATTCATCGCCTGACGCTTGACCGCGATGCGCAGATGGCGCTGGAGCGGCTGGCGCGCGAACACGCCGAGGCGCAAGGCGCACGCTTGTCGAGCGCGGTTCTCGCCATCGATCATACGAACGGCAACATCGTCGCTTACGTCGGATCGGCGGATTACTTCGATGCCACGCGGCTCGGTGCCGTCGACATGGTGCAGGCGGTCCGTTCTCCGGGCTCGACGCTGAAGCCGGTGATTTACGGCCTTGCCTTCGAAGGTGGCCGCGCGCATCCCGAAACGCTGATCGAGGACCGGCCGACGCGCTTCGGCACCTACAATCCGAAGAACTTCGACGAGGCGTTCCGCGGGACGGTGACGATGCGCGAGGCGCTCGGCCTCTCGCTCAACATACCGGCGGTGCAAGTGCTCGCCGAGATCGGACCGGCGCGGTTGAATGGACGGTTGCGCCGCGTCGGTCTGGAGACGGTGCTGCCGGCAGGCTCGCAGCCGACGCTCGCGATTGCGCTCGGGGGCATCGGACTGCGGCTGCAGGATCTCGCGTCGCTCTATGCGAGCTTCGCCAACGGCGGTCGCGCGACACCGCTCAAGTATACGCGCGACGCGGCACCGTCCCCGCTCGCACGCACGCGCGCGCGGCTCATGTCGCCGGTTTCCGCGTGGTACGTGACCGACATCCTCAAGGACGCGCCGCCGCCCGCCAACGCCCGCAGCGGTCGCATCGCTTATAAGACCGGCACGTCCTACGGCTATCGCGACGCCTGGGCGATCGGCTATGACGGCCGCCACGTGATCGCGGCGTGGGTTGGTCGCGCCGATGGCAGCGCGACGCCGGGGCTGAGCGGCCGTACCGCCGCCGCGCCGTTGCTGTTCGATGCTTTCGCGCGCATCGCCGAGCGCGTGACGCCGCTGCCGCCCGCGCCACCGGGCGCTTTCCGCGCCACGACGGCGAGCCTGCCACTACCGCTGCGCCGCTTCGGTGAGAGCGCCGAGGCGGAAGGCACCGCGCCCTTTGCTGAGCCGATCGTGCGCATCGCGTTCCCGCCGGATCGCGCAGAGATCGAGCGCGAGGATGACGACGGGGCCGTCGTCGTGCTCAAGGCCGAAGGCGGCGCGCTGCCGTTGACGTGGCTCGCCGATGGCGCGCCGATCGACTCCGATCCGCAGCGGCGCGAAGTGATGTGGCAGCCGCCCGGCCGCGGTTTCACGCGTATCACCGTGATCGACGCGAAGGGCAAAAGCGATCGCGTCGAGATCCGGTTGAAGTAGGCGCGGTAGTGAATCAGACTCAATCAAAAACATAGAGCGCGTTCGCGCAACCGCGCCGATTCCATCAACGGCTGATGCGCTCTAAGCCGGCGGAACGGTGCCCGGACGCGGATCGATCGGCACC
>CAZKZT010000206.1:0-7052 GCA_964557265.1 uncultured Hyphomicrobium sp. | reverse complement strand
CCATGCAGGAGCACCACGTCACCGTCGCCGGCCAGCGCCACGACGTGCCAGCGCCGTTCCACGTCCTCGCGACACAGAACCCGCTCGAGCAGGAAGGCACCTACCCGCTGCCGGAGGCTCAGCTCGACCGCTTCCTGCTCCAGGTCGATGTCGACTATCCCGACACTGCGGCCGAGCGGCGGATGCTCTTCTCCACCACCGGCACCGAAGAGCGCAAACTCGAGCCGATCCTGTCGGGCCCGGAACTCATGAGCATCCAGCGCCTCGTGCGCCAGATCCCGGTGCCCGATAAGGTGGTCGACGCGATCCTGACCCTGGTCCGCGCCGCACGTCCCGGCACCGGCGCCGATGCGGAAACGGACAAGTTCGTCGCCTGGGGGCCCGGTCCGCGCGCGAGCCAGGCGCTGATGCTGGCCGTGCGCGCGAAAGCGCTCGTCGATGGGCGCCTCGCACCGTCGGTGGACGACGTGGTCGCGCTCGCCGAGCCGATCCTCAAGCATCGCATGGCACTGAACTTCGCGGCCCGCGCCGAGGGCCAGCAGATCAGCGCCGTGATCAGAAGGCTGGCGGCGAACATCGCGTAGTGTCGTTTCCGCGACCGCCAGTCTGCATCGAAGTCGTAGCAGTGGAGCCAGCCTTTGGCTGACAACCGTAGCGCCCCGCGACGCCCGGTCCATGGACCGGCTGGCCAATCCAGCCTCGAGGTCAGCCGCCTCGAGCTTGAAGCGCACGGCCTCGCGGACCGGCTGCCCGATCTCGTGATCGAAGCCAACCGTATCGCCAGCACCGTCGCGCACGGCATTCATGGGCGCCGGCGCGCAGGCCCCGGCGAGACGTTCTGGCAGTTCCGCCAGTTCGAAGGCGCCGACGCTGCAACGCTGATCGACTGGCGCCGCTCGGCGAGTTCCGATCTGCTGTTCGTGCGCGAACGCGAGTGGGAGGCCGCGCATACGATCTGGCTGTGGCCGGATCTCTCGCCGTCGATGAATTTCCGCAGCACGTTGTCATCGGTCACCAAACGCGAACGCGCCGTCGTGCTGTTGCTGGCCGCCGCCGAGCTCCTGGTGCGCGGGGGCGAACGCGTGGCGCTGCTCGGTCTCGGCCGACCGACCGCGAGCCGCAAAGCCGCAACGCTGATCGCCGAGACCATCCTCACCAATCTCGACTCGTCGCTGTTGACGACGAGCCTGCCACCCAAGATGCGCCTGCCGCGCTTCTCCGGCGCGATCCTCGTCAGTGATTTTCTCGAACCGCTCGATGTGCTCGGGGCCCGCCTCGAAGAAATGGCGGCGGCCGGTGTTGCGGGTCATATCGTTCAGGTCATGGATCCCGCCGAGGAAACGCTGCCCTATGAAGGCCGTGCCGAATTCCTCGGCCTCGAAGGCGCCGGTGAACGCTGGGTCGTCGATCGCGTCGAAAGCCTGCGCGGCGACTACCTCAAGCGCCTCGCGGATCATCGCGCGGGCCTCGAAGCCATCGCGCGCCGCCTCGGCTGGTCGCTGCTCGTCCATCACACCGACCGGCCGCCGCACGAGGCGCTCCTCAGCCTCGTCATGCGGCTCGGCGGACAGGCTGGCAGCTATCGGATGAGCACGCCATCAGGCGAAACGACCGCGGCACCGGTGGCCGCGCCGGAAGGGAGCCACTGATGAGTATCGGCGCGCTGGCCTTCCTCAGTCCGTGGCTGCTCGGCGCGCTTGCCGCGCTGCCGGTCATCTACTGGCTGCTGCGCACGGTGCCGCCGCGCCCGCGCCAGATCGAATTCCCGCCGACCCGCATCCTCGTCGGGCTGGAGAACAAAGACAAGACGCCCGCCAAGACGCCGTGGTGGCTGACGCTCATCCGGATGCTCGCCGCGGCGCTCGTCATCCTCGCGCTCGCCGAACCCGTGCTCAATCCGAACCGCGAAGCCGGTCTCGCCGGCAAAGGCCCGCTCGCTCTCGTCATCGATAACGGCTGGTCGAGCGGCAGTCATTTTGCGGCCCGCGCCGAGTTCGTCGACCGGCTGATCAGCGAGGCCGAAAGCGCCAACCGGCCGGTCATCATCGCGCCGACGGCTTGGGGTGCCAAAACGCAAACGCTGCGTATCGAAGCGCCGGGTGCCGCGCGCTCGACGGCGGCGGCATTGCAGCCGCAGCCATTCCCGCCCGCGCGTGCTGAACTCGCCGAGCAGCTCACCCGCGTCATCGCCGGCCAGCCGGGCGTCGACGTCATCTGGCTCAGCGATGGCGTCGATCATGACGGCAAGGCCGCCGCTTTCGGTGACGCCTTGAGCGCGCTCGCACACGACGGCGGCCGTCTGCAGGTTGTCACCAACCGCCAGGGCGATGAGCCGCTCGGCGTCTCCGGCAGCCTCGATCGCGACGGCAAGCTCGAAGCCTCGATCGTCCGCGCCGAGGGTGGCGCGCGTCACGGCACCGCGCTCGCCTTCTCCGCCCGCGGCCAGCGGCTCGCCGAGGCACCGTATGAAATGGCGGCGGGCACCAGGAAAGCCATCGCCCGCTTCGAGTTGCCGCTCGAGTTGCGCAATCAGGTCGCCCGCATCGAAGTTGCGGGCGAACGCAGCGCTGGCGGCGTGCATCTCCTCGACAGCCGCTCGCGCTGGCATCGCATCGCGCTGATCTCCGGCGAAAGCCGCGAGCAGGCGCAGCCGCTGCTGGCGCCGCTGTACTACATCGAGCGCGCGCTCGCGCCGTTCGCCGAACTGGTGCGCCAGAAGGACGTCAATCTCGCTGGCGCCGTCGGCGGTGCCTTCGAACAGAAATCGTCGGTCGTCGTCATGGCGGACATCGGCACGCTGGCCGGTGACGTCGAGACGCGCGTGACCGAGTGGGTCAACAAGGGCGGCGTACTCGTCCGCTTCGCGGGCCCGCGCCTCGAAAAGGGCGGCGACGATCTCCTGCCCGTCGGGCTGCGCGTGGGTGGACGCACGCTCGGCGGCGCGCTCTCGTGGTCGACACCGCAGCCGCTCGCGCCGTTCGAGGATTCGAGCCTGTTCGCGGGCCTGCCGATCCCGCCCGATGTGACGGTCAACCGCCAGATCCTTGCCGATCCCGCCTACATCACCGACGAGGTGAGTGTGTGGGCCCGCCTCGCCGACGGCACACCGCTCGTCACCGCACGCCGCATCGGCGAAGGCCAGATCGTGCTCTTCCACATCACCGCCAATTCGGACTGGTCGAACCTGCCGCTCTCCGGCCTGTTCGTCGAAATGCTGCGGCGGATTGCAACGCTCGGACGCAGCGGTGGTGTCGCCGTCGGCGGGCCTGAGACGCTCGCCGTCCCCGCAACGCCGAGCGCCACGCCCGCCGCCGAGAACGCCGAGGTGCTGACACCGACGCAGGTCCTCGACGGTTACGGGACGCTGCGTCCGCCGACGCCGACCGCGCAGGCGATCGCGGCCCGCAACATCGATACGCTGACGCCCTCGCTCGACCACCCGCCCGGCTACTACGGCCCGGCGACAAGCCCGCGAGCCCTCAACCTGATCACACCGCGCACCGAACTCAGGCCGCTTCCGAGCCTCGCAGGCGTCGAGCAGCGCACCTACGAAGGCACCAATCCCGAGCCGATGAAACCCTGGCTGCTCTCCGCTGCGCTGGCGCTGATCTTCCTCGACATCATCGCGGTGCTGCTCCTGCAGGGCCTGCTCGCGTCGCGTCAGCGGCCAAGGGCCGCCACGGCCAGCCTCGCGATCGTCGCAGGCGCGGCCGCGCTCCTTGCGCTCGCGGCCACCTCGACATCGGCACAAGTGCGCCGTGAGCCGCCACAGCCGCCGACAGTCTCCACCGCACTGCCTTCGAGCCGCGAGTTGCAGATCGCCATCCAGGCGACCGGCAAGGTCTCGTTCGCCTACGTGCTGACCGGCGACGCGGCGACCGACGACACGAGCCGCGCCGGTCTCGTCGGCATCGGCCGCGTCCTTGCCGCGCGCACCTCCGTCGAGCCGGGTGAACCGTTCGGCGTCAATGTCGCCACCGACGAGATCGCCTTCTTCCCGATCCTCTACTGGCCGGTTCTGCACAACGCCAGCGCGCTGCCCGATGCCACCCTCGCCAAGATCGACACGTACATGAAACAGGGCGGCATGATCATCTTCGACACCCGCGATTTCGGCTCCGGCCTGCCGACGGGTGTCGGCACCGGCGACGGCGGCACGCCGCTACAGCGCCTTCTCGGCCGCCTCGATCTGCCGCGTCTCGAACCGGTTTCAGAGAGCCATGTGCTGACCAAGGCGTTCTACATCCTGCGTACGTTCCCGGGCCGCTGGGACGGCGGGCAGATGTGGGTCGAAGCCGAGAGCGCGGAAGCGACCGATGGCGACACGCGCAAGGCGCGGCGCGCCGACGGCGTCAGCTCGATCATCGTCACGCCCAACGACCTCGCTGCGGCCTGGGCGCTCGATGGCAACAACCGGCCGATGTTCCCCACCGTGCCCGGCGGCGACGCCCAGCGCGAGATGGCTTACCGCGTCGGCATCAACATCGTGATGTACGCGCTGACCGGCAACTACAAGGCCGATCAGGTGCACGCGCCGGCGTTGATCGACCGGCTCGGCCAGTAAAGCGTGAGGCATAGCGAATGACCTGGTCGATCGACATCGCCCCCATGGTACCGACGCCGGTGCTGATCGCTGCGATCGCGCTGGCGCTGGTGCTGGTCGCGGTGCTGTTCTTCCGCCGCACGCGCGGTGCGGCGCTGCGCGCTCTCGCGCTGGCGGCGATCGTCGCGGCGCTCGCAAACCCGTCCTTCCGCCAGGAGGAACGCGAGAGCCTCGCCAACATCGCCGTCGTCCTGGTCGACGAGAGCACGAGCCAGTCGATCGCGGGCCGCCCCGCGCAGACCGCGGCCATCCGCGCCGATCTCGAGGAAAAGCTCAAGCGCATCCCCGGCCTCGAGGTGAAATGGATCAACGCCTCGCGCCCGACCGGCGAAGGCACCTCCGGCACGCACCTCTTCACCGAACTCAACCGCGCGCTCGCCGAGATCGCACCCGATCGCCTCGCCGGCGTCATCATGATCACCGACGGACAGGTCCACGACATCCCGGCCTCCGTCGCCGCCCTCGGTTTCAACGCACCGGTACACGCCCTCGTCACCGGACGCCCCGACGAATTCGATCGCCGCATCGAAGTCATCACCGCGCCGAAGTTCGGCATCGTCAACGGCCCGCCCCGCGACATCGAAATCGCCGTCCGCGAGGTCGGCCGCCGCGGACAGGCCGGCAGCCAGGTGTCGCTGCGCGTGCGCCGCGAAGGCCAGCCCGACGAGACGCTGCGCGCCGAGGTCGACCAGCGTCTGCGCGTCGAGATGCCGTTTCCCACAGCCGGCCAGAACATCGTCGAGATCGAACTCGAGCCGGTGCCGGGCGAACTGACGCACCTCAACAACCGCGTCGTCATCGCAGCCGAAGGCGTGCGCGAGAACCTGCGCGTCCTCCTCGTCTCCGGCGAACCGCACGCGGGCGAGCGCGTATGGCGAAACCTTCTTAAATCCGACGCCGCCGTCGATCTCGTCCACTTCACCATTCTGCGGCCGCCCGAGAAACAGGACGGCACGCCGATCCATCAGCTCTCGCTGATCGCGTTCCCGACGCGCGAGCTGTTCTCGGAGAAGATCACCAACTTCGACCTGATCATCTTCGATCGCTACCAGAACCGCGGCATCCTGCCGCCGATCTACTATGACAACATCGCGCGCTACGTCGCCAATCACGGCGGCGCGCTGCTGGTCGCGTCCGGCGATGACTACGCGGCACCGACGAGCCTGTTCCGCACCGCGCTCGCGCCCGTTCTCCCTGCATCACCCTCAGGCCGCGTCATCGAAGAGCCTTTCAAGGCGCGCGCCACCGCCGACGGCTACAAGCATCCCGTCACGCGCAACCTGCCGGGCCTGCGCGAGCAGGGTGCTGAGCCCGACTGGGGCCGCTGGTTCCGTCAGGTCGAGACCAACGTCATGCGCGGCCGCACCATCATGAGCGGCGTGCAAGAGAAGCCGCTGCTGGTGCTCGATCGCGTCGGCCGCGGCCGCGTCGCGCTGCTGCTGTCCGATCATGCATGGCTGTGGTCTCGCGGCTATGACGGCGGCGGCCCGCACACCGATCTCCTGCGCCGCACCGCGCACTGGCTGATGAAGGAGCCCGATCTCGAAGAAGAGCGCCTGCTCGCCTCCTCGCGCGGCCTCAAGCTGACCATCGAGCGCCGCTCCATGGAAACGGAAGTGCCGCCGGTCAGCGTGCAGTCGCCCGGTGGCGAGACCAGCGAGGTCATCCTCGAACCCGCCTCGACCGGCGTGTGGCGCACCACGATCGATGTCCGCCAGCCGGGGCTCTACAAGATGCAGTCCAACGGACCCGCGCCAGAGCGCCGTGTTCTCACCGCCGTCGCGCACGCGGGCCTCGAAGACGCCCGCGAGATGAACGAGGTCACCGCGACGGACGCCAAGCTGGCCCCGCTCATCAACGCAACCGGCGGCGGCGCCTTCTGGACCCGGCCCGGTGGCGGTCTCCTGTCGAGCGCCAGAGATACCGCTGTCGAGGTGCCGCGCGTGTCGCTGCTCGCCAACGCCCGCGTGCTAGCGGGTTCGGGCTGGATGGGCCTCAAGGACCGGGAGGCGTACGTCACCCGCGGCGTCCGTATCACCCCGATGTTCACCGGCCTGCTGGCCCTCGCCGCGCTCCTCGCCTTCCTCACCCTCGCCTGGTGGAGAGAGGGGAGATAGCTTTTGCTTTCCGCGGTCGCGTACGGCCCGTGCCAGAGGCGCGTCTTCGACATGCCCCGTGCCAGAGGCGCGTCTTCGACACGACCAACCGGCGCCGCGGAACTGCCTCGCCGGTTGGTGGTTAATGGGCGCGGCTTTCGGCCGCTACCGATATTCGGAGTGCTCGGAGAGCGCATTGGTGAACGCGACCGAGTAAGTGGCCGCGCCAGCACCGGGCGGCGGAGCCGTCAGCGACCGGCGCCACTAACAAACCAGCCGAAGGCGTTGGCGTCCACGGAACCAATACCCCTTGCGCCCGGCGCCGCCTCGGGCTAACGGCTACAGGCAGCCAC
>CAZKZT010000205.1:0-7124 GCA_964557265.1 uncultured Hyphomicrobium sp. | reverse complement strand
GCATATGCTCGGCGCAGCGCACACCCGCATTCCCGTCTACACAAGCGCAGGGTTGTGGCTGTCCGCGACGCCGGATGAGCTCATGGTCGAGGCAAAAGGCTACATCGCGCAAGGTTTGGGCGGCGTAAAAATGCGCGTCGGCAAGAAGCACGTCGAGGAGGACGTCGAGCGAGTCGCCGCCGTGCGCCGGGCGATCGGCCCGCGCGTCGCGCTGATGTGCGATGCGAGCCGCGGCTTCACCGCCGATCATGCGATCCGCCTCGCGCGCAAGCTCGAAGCCTTCGACCTCGTCTGGTTCGAGGAGCCGGTGCCCGCCTACGACCATCGCGGCTCGGCCCGGGTCGCCGCCGCGATCGACACCCCGCTCGCGAGCGGTGAAACCGAGGCCACGCGCTATGGCTTCCGCGAGATGCTCGCCCATGGGGCCGCCGACATCTGGATGGCGGATCTCGCCCGCGTCGGCGGCGTCAGCGAGTTCGTCAAGGTCGCGCACCTTGCCGCCGCGCACGACATCCCGATCTCGAACCACCTTTTCACCGAGCAAAGCGTGTCGATCCTCGGCGCCTTCACCAACACCAACTGGGTCGAGCACATCACCTGGACGTCGAAGCTCTATCGCGAACGGCTCGTGATCGAGGACGGTCACGTCGCGGTGCCGGACCGCCCCGGCCTCGGCTTCACTTTCGATCCGGAAGCGGTTGAGCGCTATCGCCTGCGCTGATCACGCCGCGAGGAAATGCGCTTGCGCCGGGTCCACGCTGACAGCGACCGCACAGCCGACCTCGAGCAGATGATCGCCGGAGTGGAACGGCGCCTCGACCAGCACTTCCGCGCCCGCGACCGTCACGCCGTAGCGCACCGTCGCCCCGAGAAACTCGCGATGCACGATGGTGCCCGCGAGTCCCGGCCCGCCGGCAGCCGTCAGCGTCGCGTGCTGCGGCCGGAAGACGAGCTTCGCGCCTGCCGGTGGATCGATACCGGGCGGCAGCGGCAGCGAGGCGCCGTTGCCGATCTCGAACGTGCGCCCGACGACACGGCCGGGCAGGATGTTCGCCGTACCGAGAAAGCCCGCGACGAACAGGTTCGCGGGCCGCTCATACAGCTCCATCGGCGTGCCGACCTGCTGCACGACACCGTCGTTGAGCACCGCGATCCGGTCGCAGACCGAGTTCGCCTCTTCCTGATCGTGGGTGACGAAGATCGTCGTCAGACCGAGCCGCTGCTGGAGGTCACGCAGCTCGCGCCGCACCTGCACGCGCATCTTGGCATCGAGGTTCGACAGCGGCTCGTCGAGCAGCAGCACCTTGGGCTCGATTGCAATCGTGCGCGCGAGTGCGACGCGCTGCTGCTGGCCGCCGGATAGCTGCGAGGGATAGCGGTCACCGAGCGCGCCGAGCCCGACCAGCGCCAACGCCGCCGCAACCTTGCTCGCGATCTCGCTGCGGGGAAGTCCGCGCTCCTCGAGCCCGAACGCGACGTTGCGCGCGACGGTCATATGCGGCCACAGCGCGTAGCTCTGGAACACCATGCCGACATCGCGCTTCCACGGCGGCAGAGGAGAGATGTCCGTATTTCCTACCAGCACGTCGCCGCGATCTGCTTGGTTGAAGCCCGCGATCAGGCGCAGCAGCGTGGTCTTGCCGCAACCGGACGGGCCGAGAAACGCGAAGAACTCACCCGGCTTGATCGACAGGCTCACGTCCTTGAGGACCGGATTGGATCCATAGGCGAGGTGCACGTTGCGGATCTCGACGCCGACACCTTGACTGGCTGACATGCGGATGCTCGCCCCTCAATCCCGATTGTTGCGCAGGTGCTGGTTGCGCTCGATGATCCAGTTCGAGATCAGCGAGCAGGCGGCCACCAGCAGTACCGCGATGATGCCGAGCGCCGCGCCGGGACCGCGTCCCGCCGGCGACTGCATGAAGACGTACAGGCCGTAGGCGAGCGGCGCGTCGGACGTGCTCTGCACCAGCATCAGCGTCGCGGAGAGTTCGACAGCGGCCGTTGCGAAGCTCGTCACGAAGCCCGCCAGCATCCCACCCATCATCAGCGGCAGCACGACGCGGCGCACGGTGCGGTACTTCGTGGCGCCGAGGTTCTCCGCCGCTTCCTCGAGCGAGGCGGATACCTGCTGAAGCGCAGCGTAGCAGGCACGCAGCGCATACGGCAGGCGCCGGATCGCGAGCGCCAGTACGATCACGATCCAGAATGATGCGAGCGACGTACCGTCCGGCATTTTGACGCCGAAGAACGTGCGCAGATAGCCGATACCGAGCACGACGCCCGGGATCGCCAGCGCAGCCGACGCCGTCCAGTCGAGCCAGTGACGGCCCGGCAGCTTGGTCCGCAGCACGAGGTAGGCAATGGCCACGCCGAGCACGACGTCGATGATGCCGGCAAGCGTCGCGTAGAGCAGCGTGTTCTTGATGAAGACGCTCGATTCCGCAAATACGCGCGTGTAGTGCGCGAAGGTGAAGCCGTCTGGCAGCGGGCTGAACGACCACACCGTCGCGATCGAGAGCAGGAACAGGCCGATGTGCGGCGCCAGCACCAGGAACAGGATCAGCGCCACGACGCTATAGGCACCGATCGCCTGGGCGCGTGTCATCGGCCGCTTGGCGAGACCGCCGCCGCCGCGCTGCACGGTCGCGTAGTCGCGGCCCTTCATCGCCCACGCCGAGAGCCCCATCGCGATCACCGACACGACGATGAGGACGACCGCGATGACGTAGCCCATCGGATCGGCAAGGCCGATCGAGGTAATGCGGAGGTAGGCCTGCGGCGCCAGCATGTCCTTGACGTTGAGGAGGAGCGGCGTCGCGAGATCGTCGAACACCTTGACGAACACGAGGCTGGCGCCCGCGATATAACCCGGCATCGCGAGCGGGAAGACGATGCGGCGAAACAGCCGGAAGCCCTGCGACCCGAGATTCTGCGCGGCTTCCTCCATCGAGCGGTCGATGTTGCGCAGCGCCGCCGACAGGTTGATCAGGATGAACGGAAAGTAGTGGACGGCCTGCGCGAAGACGACGCCGTTGAGGCCTTCCATGAACGGGATCTTGAAGCCGAACCACTCGTCAAGCAGCAGATTGATCGAGCCGTTGCGGCCGAACAGAAGCTGCATCGCCACGGCGCCCGCGAACGGCGGCATGATCAGCGGAATGAAACCGAGCATCTGGACGACGCCGGAGCCGGCGAACTCGAAACGCGTCGTCAGATAGGCGAGCGGCAGCGCGAACAGCGATGCGAGCACGACCGTCATCGCGGCCACGTACATCGAGTTCCAGAACGACGTGATGAAGAGGTCGGTGCGCGCGAAATCGTAGAAGTTGATCAGCGTGAAAACGCCGCTGCCCTTCTCGGTGAAGGCCACATACACGACTGTGAAGACCGGCACGACGAGAAACAGCGCCAGGAAAAGCCCGATCGCGCCCGCCAACAGCATCGGCCCCGGCGTCAGGTTCGATCGGCGCGCCGCGGCCGGCGCTGTGTCACTGACGGTCGCCATCGATCCTCCCCCGGCCCCACCCTTCGAGCAGGGCGATCAAGATCGCCCTGCTCTGTGCGGATCTGACGCCTCGCCAGCCCAATTACCGCGCGAGCTTCGCGGCCTCGTTGGCTTTGGCTTCTGCTTCCGCGTAAGCGGCTTTCGCGCCCGACGCCCACTGCTGCTCGAGCTCGGCCTGGCGAGCGGTCTTCTGCTTGCCGCCGGTGAATGCTGCCCGAACCTCCGCCGACGCAGCCTGCTCGGCCGTGACCGGCATTTTGGCGATCAGGTCGCGCGCTTCTGCGACAAGCTTACGGCCAGCCGGGTTGTCCTTCTTCGCGAGCGCGGCCTCGGCTGCGTGAATCGCCTTGGTCGCCGCCTTGAGGCCATCGAGCTGGAAGGTCACGAGCTGGTCGTAGAGCGTATCGACGACGGCATGGCGCGCGCCGGACACGCCCGAATCGAACGTCACCTTGCCGCCGAGCGAAGGATCCTTGAACGGGTTCGGGTAGTCGGCCGGCGCCTTGGCGTAGGTTTCAGGGCGCACGGGGAGACGGCGGATGCCCTTGTCGAGCAGCACTTCCTGGCCAGCGGCGGACAGGAGAAACTCGACGTAGGCTTCGGCGCCCGCCTTGTTCGGCGGATTGGCGACGATCGCGACATTGGCCGGCACGATCGTCGTCACCGACGGATAGACGAACTTGACCGGGAAGCCCGACCCTTGCGCGGAGAACGCGAAGAAGTCGATCACGATGCCGTAGCCGACCTGACCCGAGTTGACCGCGTCCGGCACGCCGAACGAGCGCTCGGTGACGGTGCGCAGGTTGCCGCTCCACTCCTTGATCGTGCGCCAGCCCTTCTCCCAGCCCTCGCCCTGGAGGATCGTCTCGAGCGTCAAGTGCGTCGTGCCAGAGCGCGAGGGCGCTGCGATCGAAACGTGGTCGAAATAGACGGCCTTGGCGAGATCCTGCCACTCCTTCGGATCGGGCAGTTTGTTGGCGCGCGTGTAACGCTCGTTCCACATGACGCCATAGCCGGACGCGGCAAAGCCCATGTAGTAGCCGTCGGGATCGTTGATCGGATAGGCGCCGACCTTCTCAGGGATGCCGGTCGCCTTCGGCTTGTAGAGCGATAGCAGCTTCTTCGACTTCAGCACCTCGAAGGCGTCAGGCGCCGACGCCCACATGATGTCGACCTGGTTGGCGCTGCGCGTCTCCTCGAGCAGCTTCACACCGGCATTGGTGTTTCGGTTCTGGATCTCGACGGTGGTGCCGGGGTGCGCGGCCTCGAATGCCTTCTTGAACGGGTCGGTCACGTCCTTCGAGAAGGACGTCAACACCGTGATCTTGCCCGACGGCGCCTGGGCCACGACCGGCGAGGCCGACAGGACAGCCATGGCGGATAGTGCAGCGAGAATGCGCATCGACGTTTCTCTCCTCCCAAAGCACGACGGCCGAGCTCGAGCCCGGCCGGCCGGATTTATGACAGTTTTGTGAACTTCCAACCTACCGTACGTCAATACGAATTGCGAACCGGCGGGAAACGTCATAGTGCACTGCGGCGTAGCCGACCGGTCGACCGCTCCGACCCCGCGCCGGTCGTCATAACTCCTTCTGCGCCACGGCGGCGTCCATACACCCATTGGTGCTCTCCGCGTGAACAATGCACCATCATCGTGTCCCGCGCACGGAACCATGTCCCCCGCGGTCGCAGACACCGCGTCGCGCAACGCCGCGCTGACGCTCGCATTTGCGCTGCCGGGCGATACGTTGCTCTACCTGCTGCTCCCCATCTATGCGGCCTCGTTCGGTCTGACGCTGCCGGAGGCCGGCCTCCTGCTCGCGGCCAACCGGCTGATCCGCATCGTCGCCTATGGATGGGTGGCGCGCCTGTACGCCCGCCATGGCGCGCGGACCCTGTGCACGACCGCTGCAGCCTCGGCGGTGGTGTCGACATTCATCTTCTCCGCCTTCACCGGTGTATGGATACTGCTCGTCGGCCGCCTCATATGGGGTCTCTCCTACGCGGCCATGAACGTGGCCAACCAGGCGCTGCCGACGGCCGTGACGCACGGCGCGATCCAGCGCAATGCGCGCGCTCGCGCCATCATTGCCGCAGGCCCCGCCATCAGCCTCGTTATCGGCGCCCCGCTGACGCTGGCGATCGGACCTAACGCCATCTTCCTGGTGTTCGGTGCCGTCGCGTGCATCGCGCTCGTGTTCGCGCGCCGCATTCCCCGGATCGACGAACCGGCGACGGTGCACGGCCCCCGCTTCGAGCGGCCGGGACCGATGAGCCTCTGGTCATTCTCGATGGGTTTCACCATCGACGGGTTATTCATGTTTGGCCTCGGCTTGCTGGCAGCCGCAAGCGTCCCCAAAGGGGCAGTGCTGGCAGCGGGTGCCGCAATGGCGCTGCGCTACGCCTGCGACATCGCATGTGCGCCGATCGGCGGCCGCATCGGACAGGCATTCGGCGCACTGCCGACGCTGATCATGCTGTCGCTGCTGACGGCGGGCGCACTGCTCCTGCTCGGAGGTGCCGGCCAGGCCGTGCTGTGGACAGGTGTCGTTGCCGTGATCCTGCTGCGCTCGACCGGCGGCCCGCTTGCGGCACCGATCGTCGCGCAAGTGTTCCCGGGACCAGCGCGGATCGCAGCCTTGGCGCGGCAGGCGACGTGGCGTGATATTGGGGCGGGCACCGGACCGCTCGCGGCGGGCGTGCTGTTTCCGATCGCGCCGACGCTGGCGATCTATGGCGCTGGTGCGCTGATACTCGCAGCTGCGAGCCTGCTGCTGTTGCGCTTGCGGAACTGACGTTTACACCGGGTCAACATGCAGGTGACAGGCGAGCGCGCGGCCCTGACCGAGATCGGTCAACTGCGGATCGCGCTCCTTGCACACCGGCATCGCCGCGGGACAGCGCGTGTGGAAGCGGCAGCCCGGCGGCGGCCGCAATGCACTCGGCACCTCGCCAGTGACGATCGCGCGGGGCCGCATTGCCTCGACTTCCGGATCGGCCACCGGCACGGCGGCGAGCAGCGCCTGCGTGTAGGGATGCAGCGGCTTCGCATAGAGCTCATCACGCCGCGCAATCTCGACAATGCGGCCAAGGTACATCACCGCGATGCGGTCCGAGATATGGCGGACGACGGCGAGATCGTGCGCGATGAAGAGATACGTGAGGCCGAGGCGCTCCTGAAGGTCCATGAACAGATTGACGACCTGCGCCTGGATCGACACGTCGAGAGCCGATACCGGCTCGTCGCACACGATCAGCGACGGCTCGAGCGCCAGCGCCCGGGCGATGCCGATGCGCTGGCGCTGGCCGCCTGAAAACTCGTGCGGATAGCGCTCGGCCATACCGGGAAGCAAACCCACCAGTGCCAGAAGTTTGTCGACCCGCGCACGCGCGCCCTCGCGGTCACCCGCGAGCCCATGCACCTCGAACGGCTCCATGATGATGTCGCGCACCGTCATTCGCGGATTGAGCGAACCATACGGATCCTGGTAGACCATCTGCATCCGCCGGCGCACGCCGCGCATCTGCTTGGCGTCGAGCCCTGCGATATCGACACCCTCGAACAGGATGCTGCCCGCGGTCGGCGCTAGCATCCGCAGCACCGCAAGCCCCG